>CAXMLS010000436.1:0-6050 GCA_964194235.1 uncultured bacterium
GAGTTTAGGAGAGGAAGATACGTCAGAGTAGCGAAATCGACTGCAGAATGACACAGGTGAGATTTTATCACGCCTCTACGGATCCGGGAAAGACACGCAGAAATCAACAGGATTACGCAAGGAGTTGTGGCCGATTCACTAAGGCCACAAGGGGAATCACCCATTCGCCGCCTAATTGGTGGTTGTGGTCCGCGCCGGAGCGTTCTTCAAATACTTGTCGTACCACGCCAGAATCCGCTTAAGCCGGTCCACGAGGTGCTTTTCTTCATGAAATCCGTGGGGCTCGCGCGGGTTGCGATCATCGCAGCTTGAAGGAAGAGGAAGTGTGGATCACGGAGTATCGCGACGTGCAGGAAGCGCGAGCCTCGATCTCGCGCTGGATCGTGGAGTACAATCACAACCGGCCTCATCGCGGAGTTCAAAATCGCACTCCGCACGAGGCCTTCTTGAGCTTTGCAGTTGACCTAAAAAAACAGGCCCTGACTGTCTAAATTAGTAGGGAGCCCTACACACATTTCACAAACTCTCGCACACCAGATGCGCGGTCTACTGGGTTGAACTCGGCCCTAACTGCCTGAAGAGCGGCCACTTCGTCCCCTGAATTATCTTCCCTGCTCCAACATGGTAGTGTTCGATCTGGACGATGGACTCCCAGCCAAGACGCACCCGATCTTGAACGATATGAATTTGCGGCGTCGAACCGCCCCTGCGGTCTTTTCCGAAAGCCAATCACGAAATTGCGACACCCGAGTGTACACGCCGAATTTCTTAGGAAAGCCGCATCCATCACCCCAGCTCACAATTCCGATTAACTTCGGTCCTACTTCTCCCGCGATGGTTGCAGGTCCGCCACTATCGCCCTGCCATAGATCTCCTGCCACATCACCGCCACACAAGTGCATGCACTCACTCGGTCCCACGTCGGAGTTTGGGACTTCAACTGCGAAAGCCACGATTCTGTTTTTCTTGCTGAATCTTTTCCAAGGTTGAATCCATTCCAGTACATGTCCGCAACTAGCCCGTTGTTTCTCACTCGGCGGTCCTCAATGAATGGGCTGCCACGAAGCTCTTCCTGGAAAAGGATAGGCGTCAATATAGCTGAGCCGCTTTTCATTGCGTCCATCAGAGTCTATTACCCAGAGCTCATTATGAACCCCGCTCCTCCCGGTGCTAAATAGGATCTTCTTGCCATCCTGCGACCATGAAGGGTCGTCGTTATTTCTACGGCTGCACTCTTTCGTTAATTCCACGCTGCCCGTCCCATCCGAATTGATCACCCAAATCTGCCCATAATGCTTCTCTATTCCGGACCACATAGCAATTCTGTTGTCCACGGGGGACCAAGCAGGCGCGTTCGCATCGTGGGCAGTCGCCAGAAAGCTTTCGCGACCATCCGGCTCGTTACACACATTCGATCTATCGTTAGTAGTTAGAATTCTCTCGTTCGTTCCGTCAGAGTTCATGATTCCGATTTGGGGCTGAGGATCGGTTTTCGACCCCGGGTTTTTTAAAAGAATGAAAACCATCTGCTTTCCGTCTGGGGACCAAGACGGCCCGGCCTTGAAGTTATCGCTGTGCGTAACCTGTCGGATATTCGTACCATCGGCGTCCATCACATAGATCTGCCCATCCGAGCGCGAAAAGGCTATTTGCCTCCCATCTGCGGACCAGTCTGGAGCTTTTCCCTCAGCAAGTAATTTCTGGTGTGAACCGTCGTCGGCCATCACTGCTACCCACGCCGTCGCATTTCTAATGCTGGCAAAAGCAATCTTGGTCCCGTCCGGAGACCAATCCGGACGACCGTTGTCCCCTTCAAAGGTCAGTTGTTTCTTCTGGCTGCCATCTGGCCTGATGGTGAAAATCTGTAGTTTCCCCGCCTCATCATTAAACGTCAAAGCGATCAGGCCGTACTTACCCTCGCCAGCGTTGCTGCTCGAGGAACCATTGGTAGACATGGAGGTGCCAACGGTAGGATTAGGAGAAGAGCTCGGCTGCCAGGAGGGGCGAGAACGCACAAATGTATTGGTAGTAAAAACTCTCTGATCACTTCCATCAGCGTTCATGATCCAGTTGCCGATTCCTTCACCGCCCGACCTGTTACTTGAAAACAGGATCTTCTTTCCATCGGGAGACCACGCGGGCCCATCAGCGTTGATTCCCGCTGGCTGATCGGTGAGCTGCCTCCGGTTACTGCCATCGATATTCATTACCCAAATGTTTCCGGACTTGTGTGCCACCCCCGACCAGAACGCGATTTTGGATCCGTCCGGCGACCAAGCGGGGGCATTGCTGTCCAGGTACCTGTCGCCTTCAGCAGTCGTGAACTGAGTCAGGTGACTGCCGTCTGGATCCATCAGCCAAATCGTGTAGTGGCCGCTTCGGTTGGAATAGAAAGCAATCCTACGACCATCTGGCGACCAGGCTGCGCCGTCGTTGTCGATTGCGGCATCAGTCTTTGTCAATTGCTTCTGATCGCTGCCATCGGCATTCATCACCCATATCTCAAAATGCCCCGTACGTTTAGACGCAAAGGCGAGCATGTTCCCATCGGGGGACCAAGTGGGGACGGCATTGTCGCCTTCGATCGTAAGTTGTATTGGGTTGCTGCCGTCCGGTCCCATCACCCAGATCTGAGAACTACCACTCCGGTTCGACGTCAAGGCAAGTTTTCTGCCATCGCGTGACCAAGCAGGAAGATAATTCTGGTCGCCCTCCTTAGTTAGCCGTCTTTTCCCGGTGCCATCTGGTTTGACGCTGAAGATCTGTTGCCGACCGTCAGCGTCGCGAGCCCCATACGCGATCAGTGCTGTCTCGCCTGGTGCGGAGGGGACCTCGCCTGCCGGCACCGACTCACCTAAGAGCTTCAAAGCGCGGTCCACCAGCGCTTCAGCCTCGCTGAACTTCTGTTGCTCCATCAATGGCTGGAAGCCTTGCATCACATCGCCGATGGGCTGCATATCGCCGCCCGCCTGCTGCCGTTTCTCCACCAAGCCCTGCAACCGATGCATCTTCTGCTGCAGAGACGGTGGTGGTCCGGTTTGCGGCCCGCGAGGCGCAGCCAATTCCCCAGCAATCTTGAGCGCATGATCGGCCAGCGCTTCAGCATCGCTGAACTTCTGTTCCTGCACCAGCGGCTGGAAACCCTGCATTACATCGCCGACCGGCTGCAAATCCACACCTTGTTGCTGAAGCCCCTCCACTATGGCGTGCAGCCGGTGCATCTTCTCCTGAAGCGATTGTGGCATGGGGCCTTGAGCGTTGCCCTGATGCTGCGTCTCCTGTGCGGAGACGTTCCGGGAACTTGTACACAAGACGATCAACATAACAATCAGAACAACCCGCATGAGTAAAACAATATCTCGTCTCATCGAATCACCTATTGGCGAGTCTTGATCGCCTGACCTATCTAGATTGTTTCATCCACCTCGACGGAACCTTCCTTTGCGCAGACCAGGGATTAGCAGACCTAATATAATGCTACGATCTCGTAGTGATCTTGTTGTCTGAGCTGGATTCTGACGCCGTTTTTTTCTGCCCTTACCCTCACTCCCTTCAAAACCATGCCGTCTTTCCACACTGCATCGCCGTTTAGCTGCACTGAGGAAATCTTCTTTCCATACTGCGTAGGAACCAACACAGATGCCGTAGTAGCGGACGGCACGCTACCCTCGATGCGAAACTCCTTCGGCGTTGAATGCCAAGAGACAGGAATATCTCCCCTCACTGAAGGGAAAACGCCCCGGGCCCATTCGAGCCCCGCCGGATGCGGCTCGACGGCAAATTCGCCAAACCCCGCTGTTACCCCTCGAACTCCCAGGATGTATGTCATCAAATCGTAAGCTGGCGTAGCCGACCAACCGTGGCATTCGCTGGCCTCTCGACTCCACAACTCCCAGATCGTAGTCGCGCCGGCATCGATCATCTTTCCCCACAAGCCACGTATCAATTGGACCATGCGGTCGAACTCACCGGTATGGGCCAGGGCGGCATTCACCCAGTGCATGAAAAAGGGCTGGGCCTCCACTACCTTCTCGGCCTCATTGAAAGTTGCCTGTGCGGGGTTGTATTTTTCAGTGTGTTTGATTCGCTCTGGATCGAAGATGTAGGAGAGTATCCGAGGGCGCTTTTCGGGTGTGGTGATGTCGTAGAGTAAACACATAGAGTTCGCCTGCTGGCTCACGCGCCGTGACATCACGCCCTCCACGTTCGCGTCCACGTAAATCCCCCGGCGCTCATCCCAAAGATGTCCGTTAATCCCCGCCTTGACTCGCTCGGCCAAGCGCTGGTACTTGCCTGCAGTCGCCTCGTCCGCCACCAGCGTGGCCATCCGGGCTGATTCCCGCAGGACGTTGTAATAGAGTGCGTTCAAGATGGTGTTGCGGCCCCGCCTGTCAATGGGCGCCCAATCCCCAAAGATCCAAGGTGGAATACTGGAGAGCAGGCCGGCGGAATCAACATGTTGTTCAAACCATCCCAACGCCTTCACCATGTTGGGAAAGAGTTCCCGGACCATCTCCTGGTCTCCAGTGAACCGATAGTATTCCCAGACCGTGCTAATCCAGTGCAGCACGAAATCCTTAATGTTGAGCCGACTCAATTCGCCGCCTAGGCCGTCTCCGGGCCAGAACATCATGACGATCCCGTCCGAGCGTTGGGATTGCGCGATCTGCCGGAGGTACTTGGCTGCCAGTTTGGTATCTCCGAAAACGGTATAGTTGACTTTGGTCTCGACATAGGCATCGCCAACCCACTGCCGTTGCTCGCGATTGGGACAGTCTTCGTAGGCATCATGCATGCAGAGTTGTACCGTATAGCGAGAAGTTTCCCAGATCTTATTCAACATCGAGTCGTTCGATTCAAAGGAACCGCGATTCCCCACCGGATAAGACGTAAAATTGACGGCAGCTTTCCGGAGCTTTATAGGCTGCGGGCAGTTTCGGACCGTCAACTGGAGATAACGAAACCCGTCCCATTCGAAAGCTTCCCAGCGTTGGGGACCATCTCTCATGAGGAAGCGGTTGAAATGCAGACCGTTACGAGTCGGAGTAACACGTCCGTCCGCCAAGCTTTCGCAGACTCCCATATCGACAATGCCACCAGCCACGCCCTCCAATTCCAGGCCTGGGCGTCCAGTTACTTCGCGGCCAAAATCCAATACCAGAACGGCGCTGTAGCTGTCAGCATCGCCATGCGGGGTCGTGCGGATTACGGCCTCACCTCCCGCTTGTGCAGTCAACGATTCTGCATTTTCTACCTTGCAATTCTTCAACGGACCCGGTGTTTCCTGGCTCATCTGATGGGCTGGCGAGGGTGTTGTGCCGGGCAGCAAGTTCTGAACCTCTCCAACCATCGTAACTTGAGTGGGCACTACCTCCGTCTCCATCAGCATGGGAATGTCACGCGGTACCAAATTGTCCCAGGGATAGGAATCCATCAGCGGGACATTGTCACCGGAAATGCGGCTGATGACATGGGCCTCCTTCCAGGTCGAATCGTCGAACTCTGGGAGGTTCCATCCTTCCACCTCCTTGCTGGCATCATAGAGTTCCGTAAAGCCGAGCGCGCCACTTACCCTTGGGACCTCCTGGGCCCACATGGGCGCCCGCAGAAATTTCCAGCTGGCGTCACTTTTCACCGACAAAGACGCTCCCCCGGCATGCTGTGAACTGCACTCGAAAAGGAAACCCGGCCGTCCCACCATGTACCAGCCGGTGGGTTGCCCATAGACGTGAACCAATGCGCCAACCACGTTCCTGCCGCGGTGAAGCAAGGTGGCGATATCGTATTCATCGTAGTACTGCCATGTCGGATCGCAGCGCGCCGGGCCGCGGCCTACAAAATGTCCGTTTACGAAAAGCTGGTAACGGCTGTCGGCACTGATCTGAGCTAAAGCGTTGTTCACGCCTCGATCGAGGTCAAAGGCTTTGCGAAAGTAAACAAACAGGTTAGCGGGCGCTGGACCGCCAGGAGGCGCTCCCCAACTTGATTCCCAGATCCACTCCGCGAGCCATTTTTTTGCCTCAGTCTTAGGCCTGTCTCTTATACACATC
>CAXMLS010000437.1:0-3665 GCA_964194235.1 uncultured bacterium
GTCCAAACCACCTTGGTCACCACCAGCGTTACCGCCACGGACATAAAAGCCACGGTGCCTGGTTCGCTTTATTCCAGTGCAGGAACGGCGATGGTGGCGGTCTTCAATCCGCCCGCGCCGCAAACCACCCCGCCTGGCGGAACGCCCAACCCTTCGGGCGGTGGCGGTGGCACGAGCGCGCCGCAAACATTCACGATCAGCGCCGCAGGCGCTGCTGGAGCGCACGCCACGGTGAACTCCGCAAATCAATCGGTCGTCGAAGAAACTCCGGCGGTCAACGCGGATGGACGCTACGTTGCCTACTCGGCATCCACCGCCACCTCTGCGTCGCACACCGAACACACCCAGATTTTTTTGCGAGACACGTGCGAAGGCGCTTCTTCAGCGTGTAAGCCCCAGACGACACTCCTATCCGCTGCGTCTGATGGGAGTGCCGCGAACGATGACAGCACTTCGCCGTCGATCAGTGCGAACGGCCGGTACGTCGCCTTCAGCTCCGCAGCCACAAATCTTCTTGAGCACGCGGCGACCGGTCGCCAGATTTATTTGCGCGACACGTGTGCCGGCGCGGACGGCGGTTGTGCGCCCTCCACGCAAATTGTTTCCTTGGATTTGAATGGCACGCTCACCGGCGCGGAAAGTATACTTCCGTCGATCAGCGCGTCCGGGCGATTTGTGGCTTTTCTGGCGGTGACTCCCAGCCACGTTCAAAATAGTCAGGCCACTACAAAAAATAGCGGATACCGGCAGGTTTTCGTGCGCGATACATGCCTGGGAGCAGCGAGCTGCACTCCGAAGACCACGCGCATTTCATTACAGCCGAGTGACGGTACTGGCAGCTCCGCGAAGGTTACCGGTCCGGCGCTGGGCGCTGGCGGAAAGAGCGTAGCGTTATCCGCGGAAGCGGCCACTCTTTTCACGCGCTCGGTCGCCATCGACGATCGCGTTTTTCTGGCGATTACAAATCCCGATAAATAATCGAAGTTGTCGTAAGGCTGCTGGATACCGCGCTGGATGCGGCGACTCCATCCTCCATCGAGTCTCAGTTAAAGCGCACTTTGATGTCCGGGCGCTTTTCCAGATGAACGGAATCCACAAACCGCACCTGGCGATCATCCAGCGTCAGGATCATCGATTGCGTACGAACGCCCTCTCCAAAAAAGCGCACGCCGCGCAGCAGATTGCCATCGGTCACCCCGGTGCACGCGAAAATCATTTTCTTTCCCGGCGCTAGATCTTCCGTGTCGTAAATACGCTTGGGATCTTTCACGCCCATCTTTTCCAGGCGCTCTCTATGTTCCGGTTTGGTGACCACTAGCCGCGCCAGAATCTGGCCGTTCAAACAGCGCAGCGCCGCCGCCGTCAGCACCCCTTCGGGTGCGCCGCCAATTCCCATCACCGCGTGCACTCCCGTGCCCAGCACCGCCGCCGAAATTCCCGCTGACAGGTCGCCATCGCCGATCAGCCGAATGCGCGCGCCCGCCGCGCGAATATCCTCCACCAATTTATCGTGGCGCGGGCGATCCAGCACGATGATCACCAGGTCCTCAACGTCGCGATCCAGTCTTTTCGCGATGGCTTTAAGGTTGTCGGCCACGGGCGCATCCAGGTCCACCGCGCCTTTGCACGAAGGCCCGACCACAATTTTTTCCATGTACAGATCCGGCGCATGCAGCAACCCGCCGCGCTCGCTGGCTGCCAGCACCGCAATCGCGTTGGCCGCTCCCGTGGCGCAAAGATTGGTGCCTTCCAGCGGATCGACAGCGATATCCACTTGCGGAAACAGCGCTTTCGGCGCGTGCGTTGCCAAGCCGACTTTTTCTCCGATATAAAGCATGGGCGCTTCATCGCGCTCGCCTTCGCCGATCACGATGGTGCCGTCCATCTGCACCGAGTCCATGGTTTTGCGCATCGCTTCCACGGTGACTTCATCGGCTTTGTGGCGGTCGCCAAAACCCATGGTGCGCGCGGCGGCGATAGCACCATTTTCGACCACACGAAGAAATTCAAGGCTGAGTTGTGCTTCCATGGATGGCTCTCCGGTTGGCCCCAGGGGGTGCGGGACGGAGGCAATCATAGGTCAACGAAGGGGCTACAGTCGACAAGTGCGGCGCAGTGCCGTCACCACAACGCAATTATCAAATTAGCGCCACGCCGGCGCGCCTAGAGCGAAGTAGTCACCGCCATGCAGTGGGCATTAAGTGGCAGGTAAGCGCTGAAAGTAAATGTTTTTATACGAACGCGGAAATTCCAGTGATGCGCTCGCCAATCACCAGTTTGTGAATATCATTCGTGCCTTCGTAGGTCGACACGCTCTCAAGATTGTTCATGTGCCGCATAATGCAGTAATCATCCACGATTCCGTTCGCACCCAGAATGTCGCGAGCCTTGCGCGCGGTCTCCAGCGCAATCGCTACGTTGTTCATTTTCAACATGGAAATATGCGCGGCATCCACCTTGCCGTTGTCTTTCAACCGCCCGACGTGCAGCGCCAGCAACTGCGCCTTCACGATTTCCGTAATCATCCACGCCAGCTTTTCCTGCACCAGCTGATGAGACGCGATGGGTTTATTCGCAAATTGTTTGCGCGTTTTCGCGTATTGCAGCGCAGTGTCATAACACGCCATCGCCGCCCCGATTGCGCCCCATCCGATGCCGAAGCGCGCCTGGTTCAGGCAACCAAGCGGACCTTTCAGCCCGCTCACATTCGGCAACAAATTTTCTTCCGGGATCTCGCAGTCCGTAAACGTCAGCCCGGAAGTCACGGAAGCGCGCAACGACCATTTCCCGTGAACATCCCAGGTCTTGAATCCCGGCCGGGTTTTTTCCACCAGAAAGCCGCGAATCCGATTGTCCTCGCACTTCGCCCATACCACTGCGATGTCGGCTATCGAGCCGCTGGTGATCCACATTTTTTCCCCGTTCAGCACATAGCTGCCGCCCTTTTTCACCGCGCGCGTCAGCATGCCGCCGGGATTTGATCCGAATTGCGGCTCCGTCAGTCCGAAACATCCAATCGCTTTGCCCTGTTGCAATAACGGAAGCCACTTTTCTTTTTGCGCATCCGATCCGTACGTGCAAATCGGATACATCACCAGCGCGCTCTGCACCGAAATAAAGCTGCGCAATCCCGAATCACCACGCTCGAGCTCCTGCGTCACCAGGCCATACGCCACGTTGGACATTCCCGCGCAGCCGTAGCCGTGCAGATTCGCGCCAAAAAATCCCAATTCGCCGAGTTGCGGCACCAGATGCGCCGGAAACGTGCCTTCGCGGCTGTGTTTTTCGATGATCGGAATCACTTCGTTGTCGACGAACTGCCGCGCGGTCTGCCGCACCAGTTTTTCTTCGTCGTTCAGTTGCGAATCGAAATCGATGTAATCCACACCGGCAAATCCAGCCATGCTGCTCTCCTCGTGCCACTCGTTTTATACAGTAATTTGCAGTCTGCTAAAGTCTTCCAGAAATCGACGTAAGGTTGCCTGTGCGGGAATTTATTCCATCGGTGCTTCAGGGCGCCCGTATGAGTTACGCCTGTTCCACTCAATTATAACAACTCGCTTCCGGACGCACCAATCGCGCTCACCGCGCCGTTATATCCGCGGGAGGAGGAGAATTGCGATTCTTAAGCCATTCCATACTGATACCTGTCTCTTATACACATC
>CAXMLS010000438.1:0-7525 GCA_964194235.1 uncultured bacterium
GATGTGTATAAGAGACAGGGGATAGATTGTTCAAAAATGTTCACTAGAGAAAAATTTGCCGGGGAGGACCACGGTAACCAAGGGAATAGAAAATGTAAATGGAACTCGTGGCGATTCTAACGCTGTTGGAATTGGCTCTTGGCGGGATTGCGCGTCAGGTTTTATCGAGATTGGGCGCGCTGTATTGATCGAGCGGCAGCCGGCTGGTCTTTTGCCGGCACAAAATCAGCGGTGGGGAAAATGATGGGGGCGGTAGGCTTGCGGAAGAAGCGCAAGGATCTTTTCCAGATTGCGGCAAGCACCATCGGCGCGGTTCGACGAAGCACCTTTAGCGCGAGTCTTCGCTCGCCAGAGCGCCAGCAGTAGTTGAACGCCCACCCGCCAGCTCGTCCGCCGATGCAGGCGTAACGTGCAAAACGGCGCTTCGCCCCTCCAAGGTAATCTCCCTGGCGTTCCGAGTCGGCCAGCCGGATCAGCGCATCGCTTATGGCTTCCAAATCTTTGCAGCTGTTTTTTCGGTGTAAGCGATAAACAGAGGTGTACGGTTTATCGATGACGATGCACGGGCTGTGAGTTCCCAATTTGAGCAAAAGATGCGTGTCGTCACCATGGAAGTCCTGCGGTGTGCTGTCTCGCATTCCGCCCACTTCGTCGAAGGCGGATTTACGCACGACGATGCAGTTGGTACCGAGCTCGCGCGTTTTTGAAAGATAATCGCGATACTTGAACATCTTTAGCGGACCCGGTGCGAATACCTGGGACGGAATCGCTTCCCCGTCCTTTAGAAAAAGCATGGCGCCGAGAATCAAAGGCGGTGAATCAAATGTGCGGAGGACGCGATCGAATGTCTCCAGCGCGAACGGGAAAAAGAAATCGTCGCTGTCGAGGAACACGAGATATTCGCCTTGGGCGAAAGCGGCGGCTTTATTACGAGCGATCTCAGGACCCTGGTTAGGTTGCTGCAGAAATTTAATGCGCGGCCCGTAGGATTTCAGAATTTCGGCTGAATGGTCTGTGGATCCGTCGTCGATGGCGAAGAATTCATAATCCGTAAACGATTGGGACAAGACGGAGTCGACGGCCTGGCGAACATACTTCTCGCGGTTGTAAACAGGCATCAAAATGCTGAAGCGGACTTGCATGCGATCTTCCTGCACATGTAGCTGTGCCTGGGCCGGGGAACACAGCGATTAGTTGTAAGCCAATTGCAACGGGGGACAGGATTTGCAGAGCCGATGTTTCTTTTCTTACAAAACTTACTAGGTGATTAAATTTGGCGACAAGGCTCGGGGACTTTCGCCAGATTCGCCGCATGACTCCAACCGGATGGGTAGTATGCCACATGTAGATTGAGGTGGCTATCAGCAAAACCACTACCTATACAAGGAAGGACAGTCCAAACTACGATCGGTGAAGATCGAGATTACCCCGGAAAATTACGGATGTGCGACTAGAATCTACCGGCGACAACTGCTCGGGAACGCGGGTAATGATAACTAAGCGCGAGCCACTCGATGAAGGCTTCGAGTACAATCTTGGTTGGATCCGCGAAATAAACCGCCCGTGAACGCAAAAAACAAACGCGCCAGTTATTTAAATCGCTTCGCGACAGCGTTGAATGCATTCGAGCACTTCGGCAATCCGCTGCAAATTGCCGCCTGGCGACTGCTGCGCAAACCCTCCGACACGATTACCATCGTGGACAAAGCTTCCGGCGTGAAATGCCGCTGCAATCTGGGCTCGCACCACATGTTCAGCGAGGTTTGGTACCAGCACGTATACGACGTGGAAGGCGTGCCCATTCGCGCCGGCGACGTGGTGCTGGATATCGGAGCGAACCAGGGTTTTTTCACCTGCTACGCGGCGCAAAAAGGCGCGAAGGTGTTTGCGTTTGAGCCAGTGCCGGAATTGTTCGAGACACTGATGTTCAACGTGGAACAAAACGGTTTTGCGGATCGCGTGACCGCGGTGCAGTGCGCGATTGGGGAAGTGGATAGCGAAATTGAGATGGCGATTTCCACCTCGTTCGGGGGCGGACAAAGCAGCATTCTTCCGGAGTTCTCAAAAAACAATCAGGTTCCCGTGCAGCGCGTCGCAAAAGTGCGGTGCAAAACGCTGCCGCGGGTGCTGGAAGAATTCGCTATTTCCCGCGTGCGGCTTTGCAAGCTGGATGTAGAAGGGGCAGAGCTGGGAATTTTACGCACGCTCGGATCCTCGGATGTCGCCAAGCTGCAATCCATGGCCATGGAATATCACTTCGGGGCCTATGAGATGCGTGAACTATTTGAGTTGTTGGAAAGCTGGGGGACGCACCACATCAGTTTGATGGATGAGCGGCCCTACGTCGGGGATATTGTGCGATGCGTGGCGCGCGGCGTTCTGGAATATTAAATGTAGATGCGCGCCCGGCGTGTCTGCGAAGCGTACAAATCCCGCGGAACTACCGAAAGCCGCCCCAACCTCCGGCGATCACGTTCATCGCTGTAAAATTCGCCATTTAAAAAATAATCGGCCGTTATTTCGCGGCAGCGACAGGAATCATGGCGTGCTCATACGGCGTACCCGCCCACATCATGTACGGACTATTGGGATCGGGGTCTTTTGCTTTCGAGTAGCCCAGCGTTTTGCTGGCGGGTCCGAAAAGCATAATGTGCGGGCCGGTGACCACCCAATGATTCACCGCCGTCTTGGCCGGGGCATACGGGTCCGTATTGCTGGCGCCTTCGTCCCCGGCGAGCATGTACGAAATGCCCACTTTATCCGGCGGTGTTTCGTGCTTCATCATGGCGTGGATAAATTCCATGCTGTTGGCGTCGTTGCACATTTTGTCGGTGCCCATGATCATGCAGGTAAATCCGTTTTTGCCTGCGCGCAGTGTTTGCATTGTGCCGTCTTCGCCCATGCGCACCACAGCCGCTTCTTTGGCGACGGCCGCGGGAGCAGCCGATAGCGCATCCTTGATATATTGCGTGTCCGAAACTTTCCCCTGTTGCGCCATGGCCCCGACGGCGAGCAGTCCTGCGGCAACTCCCAAAATTGTTCCTAACCCTCGCATAGTTCCTCCTTGAGAATCGCTGCGTGATTCTCAACTGTTCAGCCAAACAGCGGCATTCTATACCTTGAAGGCGCGGAAAGGTATTTCTAACCGCCGGTCTCGACCGGAGCTAGCGGATGCGCCAGATCTGCATGGAATCTGGCGTCGCATCGACGGAGATGAGATGCCCGTCGTGTGTCCAGCCCGCGCGCCATTGCACATTCGGCGGCAGCCAATCCTGTTTTTTTTGGCCGGAGGATACTTCCCAGACGATGACGGGAGCTGGCATCGTCAGGTTGTCGGCTTTCATGAAGAATGAGGCAACGAACGCACCGTCGGGGGACACCTCGAGGTACCTCGCTGGTTCGTCGGTTTTCGGCAACCGGCGGATCACCTTGCCGCTGGCTGCGTCAATGAATACCAGAATTTTGTCCGCACCCGCAGCGATGACCTGCTTGCCATCGGAAGTGAAATCCACGGCGAGCGGTTCCTGCAGGAAATCTTTATTTTCGGCAAGGAGTCTGCCGAGCTGTGCATCGTAGATACGCACTTCGGTGTCGGCATCGGCGGTGGCGAAGAATTTTCCGTCGCGGGAGAAGGCGATGGCCGCAGTGCCGCCAATGACTGCAGTGGTTTCGTAAAGTTTGCGCCCGGCCCGCACATCGAAAACCTGAATTGCGTCTGCCATGGGGGCGATGGCCAGCAACATGCCGTCGCGCGAGAAGGATGCCGTAGAAGGATAATGCGGCAGCCGCAATTGCAATTGTGCTTTCCCGGTCTCGCTATTCCACACGACGGCTTCACCGGAATGCGCGCCGGTAAAAATCCAGCGGCCATCTGGAGAGATGGCGGTGGAGCCGATGTTCCCGTCAGACAAAGCAATCTCACGCAGTACGCGACCGTCGGTGAGATCCCAGACCCGAAGTTTACCGTCGCTGCTGACCGTGGCTGCTCGATTGGCGCTCGCGCTCAATGCCATCGATGTCGCCTGCGCCGGCAATGGCAGCTTCTTGATGGCTTTGGGATTCGGCTGGGTTGTTTGCGCGGCCGATATTCCCGCGAAAGCCAGCGTGAAAAAGCAGGTGAACCGCAATAGAGCCGTCACAGCGTCTCCAAAACCAGCTCAAAATTCACCGTTCCGTGAATTTCTTTGGGATCCCCGGCTAGCAGCAGCGGGCGCACCAGGTCGCTGCTTTGTATCAGCGGGTCACGCGTGTAGTTGCGTTGAGGATCGCCCTCGAATACCGGATCGGTGGCGAAGTACAGCTGGGTGGTCAGCGATTTGTGACCGGGCGTGCTGACGAGGTAATGAATGTGCTGGCAAACGCGGCCCGGGTAATGGCCGGGGAGCACGGAATCGAAGCCGTACTTACCTTCGCGGTCGGCGGCCAAAGTGGCGCGATAGTGGTTTCCGTCCAGATCGTAGCGGCCGGTGTGGTCCGCCTGCCAAATCTCAATCTTGGTGTCTGCGAGCACATTGCCTCGCGTGTCGAAGACTTGTCCGGACACGCGGATAGGTAGACCGGGATCGCCCTGCCGTTGCAGTTGCGCGGTATGCGGAGCGTCGCGTTTATAAAACGGCCCGATCTCGTCCCATGGAGTTGGCTTGCGGGGATTTTTTTCCTGCTGCAACCAGCCGGCGATGGCGTCGCGGAGCGATAGAGAAGGAATCACCGCCAGCGAACCCAATGCGGCAGATTTGAACAACACGTCTCGTCGGGTCAGCTGCTGGGATTTCATGAATTTTTACCTCGGTTGCAGCGAAGTATACGCCAGCCACGACGTGCACTTAGAGGAAATCGAGTCAGTGATTATAAGACATACAGGTTGGTACTACTGTTGCAATTTCGCGCGCTCAGTCTAGCTTGCGTATGGCAGGCTTCGTATACCGTTCTTCCAGTTTGCGCGGGCTGATTGCGGCGGTATACTTTGCTGCGCGAGGTGAAATTTATGGATGCAATGACTCCAGAGCAAGCGACATTTCTGTTTAACTTCATGGCTCCTGCAATCAAGAACGAGCACAACCTGACGCGCGCGGTAATCGACGCTATTCCGGTGGCCAACAGCGAGTATCGGCCGGACCCGAACTCCAAAACCGCTATGGAAGTGGCCTGGCATGTAGTCGCGGCGGAGCAGCGCTTCTATGGCGGAATCGCTGGCGGTGAGTTTGATTTTAATCCCATTCATCGGCCCGACAGCGTTACCACGCCTTCGCAAATCGGGCAGTGGTATGGCGACAGCTTCAACAACAATTTTGCGCGCTCGACGAAACTGTCCGGGGAGCAACTCGCGAAAGTTCTCGATTTCCGCGGCATGTTCAAAATGCCTGCGGCGGCGTACTTTCAATTTACCCTGCACCACACCATTCATCACCGCGGACAGCTCTCCACATATCTGCGCGCCATGGGCGGCCAGGTGCCGGCAATTTACGGCGAGAGCTACGATTCCGCCGCTAAAAAAGCGTCGCAGGCTAAAGCCTGAACGGTCTCCATCAACACCGAAAGCCAAGGGATCTTCATTCGTGCGCGGAGTCTTAACCCGCGCCTGGTTTTTAATCCACAACCACGCTGCAGTACGGCCTTCAAGGCAAAGTTACTATAAAAAAATAACCTTGTATTGCTGTTCGTAAAGTTATAGGTTCTGCGTATTCTATGCATTTGCCCGCCTGAAACCTTTGCGCAGAAAGGAAAGAGTATGTCCAATCAAAAACAAGACGACGGAATTCGCCGCCGGGATTTTATTAATGGGATGTTAATTGCCGCGGGAACTGCGGCCGTGGGTGGATCATTTCCCATGAGAGCGCTGGGCGCCAATACTGCGTTTCCGTGCGACGGAGCGATTGGCACGGACCCGAATGTTCTGCGCGGGGGAAACTTGCGCGCGGTATTCAACGTCGCGCACTGGTTGCGGGACGGGCGGCTGACGTTCAAAGCAAACTCGGTACAGATTGCTCCTTCGCCCTGCGACAGTTACCAGGGCAGCCAGCCGCTGATTGCGGACAATGGAAATTACGACGTGATCATTGTGGGAGCGGGCATGTCGGGATGCTCCGCGGCGTTTTTTATAACGCAGCAGCGCCCCGGAACAAAGATTCTGATACTGGATGGGCAAGCGACTCCCGGCGGCAATGCCAACCGGGATGACGCGTCACCCATCGTGGATGTGGCGTCGACGGCGACCGCGTATGCGGTGCAACCATATACGACGTTTTTAAATAACATTTACAACACCACCGGAATCCTGTGGCAGAACTACATCGTCCCGTCGCCTTTCTATAGTTACTTTTTCGACAGCTTGACGCCGTTCGTAAATCCGGGAACCAAAAGCTGGAACATCGATACGTATGGGAATGGTTTGAACAACGTCCCGTACCCCACGCCAATCGTCAACGACCTTAAAGCCGCTCGCGCGGATCTGATGAACTGGTATCACAAGCCCGGCGCGCCAACGGACCCGGCCGACCTCAGCGATCCAAAGTACGACTACCTGTCACCCATGACCTTCGATAGCTATTTGACGCAGACCAAAGGTTTCCATCCCGCGGTTTCCGATTTCTACACTCGTTATGCCGTCGATGCGTTGGACGGGACAACCAGCCAGACTTCTGCGTATACCTCGATCAGTTTTCTGGGCGCGGAATATTTTCCGGAGTTTGCGTACCCCGGCGGAAATTCGGGCATGCTGCGGCACATCGTGAAGTGGCTGATACCCGGCGCGATTACGGGAACGTCAGACGCGGATTTACTCGCAAATCCTTACAACCTTGCGGCCATGGACGCGATTAACAACAACGTGCGCATCCGGCAAAACGCGATGGTGCTGCGCGGCGACACGACCAGCAACAGTGGCAGCGTCATTTATTTTTCGAATGGCCAGTTTTATCACGCCACAGCCAAGGCGGTGATCTTCGCCGGGCAATCGCATTCCGCGCGAACCGCTTGTGCGCAATTGCTGAGCGCGTCGCAAGCCAGCGCCTTCGATGAAGTGACGCTCAGCCCGGTGGTTACGGCGAACGTTACGATTCGCAGCGCTGCACCGGTGGTCGACCTGGGTTATGACGGGTATTACTGGGGTGGGCAATATTTCGCCGATTTTGTGGTCGCCGACTGGGTAGGGCCGAATCGCAACGATCCAACGCGTCAGACGGTGCTGACGTTTTACGGCGGAAACACCGCTTCGGTCGCAGACCAGCCCAACGAACGCATCAAGCTGCTGACCACATCATTTTCCACTTATGAGGATTCGTTGCGCTCGGATATGAACCGTATTTTCGCACGGAGCGGATTTGATTTCGACCGCGATGTGGCTTCCATGTACTTGTATCGCTGGGGACACAGCATGGTCTATCCGAAGCCCGGATGGCCGTTCTCCGCTCCTATCGATAAAAATGGCCAAGCGGTGCGGGTCCCGTCGGCGCGCTACTACGCACGTCAGCAGATCGGACGCATTTCCTTCGGCGCGCAGGATGTAGAGTCCAGTCCCGCGAATGAA
>CAXMLS010000439.1:0-1722 GCA_964194235.1 uncultured bacterium
CTTTAAATATAGTGTGGAAGTGCGGACTCGCTATATGATGGAATTCCCTTCCCGATGAAGCCGATACGGTGAAAACTAACCGAATGAATCAAGATCGCCGGGACGTTCGCCACGTGGTATCGCCCCGTTTGTACGTAGCGATGAATGGGTCAAGCTCTGGCGGCATTCTTCACGACGTAAGTGATGGAGGCTTGGCGCTTGATGTGGTCGGTCCCCAACCCGCGGACGAACGTCTGCAGTTGAATTTTGATATGACTGAAACAGGTGAGCACTTTGAAGGTATTGGCCGGGTTATATGGAAGAGCGAGTCGGAGAATCGGCTCGGGTTGCAATTCGTGGATTTGCCGGAAGCATCTCGTAAAAAAGTCAGGAGTTGGCTGAAAGCGAAAACAATATCTCCTGAAGCTTTGCAAAATGTCGTCGTTCAGGACAGGGGTGACAGCACTTATTTCGAGACTCCGCCCTGGTCGCGCGACCGCGCTGGGTCACCGACCGTCTCAGGACTTCGTGAATCTCCTAAAAAAGTCGCGTCGCCAATTTCGGTGGCGTTTCCCGCGCCGCAAAATTCCGCCGTGCCCGTTTCCGATCCAACCAATAACCTCGCGGCACAATCGCGGTCTGAAACGAATGTTCATCCGGGCCGCCCTAGTAGCGCCGAACGGAATGAGTATGACGACCCCATAGCGGCGGATCTGCGATCAAAATTCAGCAAGAGTTCGGCGAACGAACCGGTAGATGAACGGGAAAAGAACCCGAAGAGGGTTCCGTTTCAATGGAAGGAACTGCGTCCTTACGTACTCGCAGCAGCAATTATTTGCCTGGCGATATTAATATTGGGGCTCGCGATCGCGATCTCCCGGACTTCCGATTTGAATTTAGGCATCAATTATCAGGCGGTAAGATCACTCGTTGTGAAAACCTTTCGCACAGGAGAACGGGGTGTGCTGCCGGCGCCCGCGCCCATTGAGCAGCCTAAAGAGAACAATTTACATCCCGGCAAAGGAACCCGCGGCACCGGAGATACCGCGGCGAAATATAAGAACGCGGAGAAATCAGCGGTCCCCCAACAATTCGAGGTAATGGACGCGCAACATGGCCGGCGATATTTTCCACGAACCAGCACTAACGTCGAGGTGCAGTTCGTGAAACCGCGTGCGACGCCGGCAACCAATTTGGTTGCCGCCGGTAAACCGAGACTGCCTCAATCTGTAATAAAGCTTTTTTCCGCGCCTCTCTCCTACACGAGCGCAATTACAGCCGGCCGAGTGTCGCAGAAATCGTCTGGCGAGCTCCCCGTGGTGGAGATAATTCCCGAGTATCCCACGCTTGCGTTGCAAACCAATGTGCAAGGGCGCGTGGTTTTGAATGCAATAATCGCTAATGATGGAAGTCTGCACGACGTGCGGTTGACAAGTTCTCCGTCGATGTTGGACGCTACCGTTTTGGACGCCGTCAAGAAATGGCGTTATCAGCCGCACTATGAAAATGGCGAGCCAGTGGAAGTGGAAACTCAAATCGTAGTTGAGTTTTCTATCACCATGCAGTAGTGCTGCCCGTACAAGATTCCCCGCAGCATAAACTTCACGATGTAATTCGATTGCCGATCCCAAAAAATAAGAAAGTTATGTGCCTTGCCTGGGAACTGCGCGCATTTAATTGTTCAACAGGGTGTTCAAGAGGGAAGCCAGGTGACTTTCCTGTGAGGACGAGGAAACAGCGGTG
>CAXMLS010000440.1:0-3319 GCA_964194235.1 uncultured bacterium
TCGTCGATGAAGATGATGCAGGGAGCATTCTTTTTACCCTGCTCAAATAGATCGCGAACGCGACTGGCGCCCACGCCCACAAACATTTCCACGAAGTCCGAGCCGGAGATGGAGAAAAACGGAACGTTCGCTTCGCCGGCTATAGCCCGAGCGAGCAAGGTCTTTCCGGTGCCCGGAGGCCCGACAAGCAGAACTCCTTTGGGAATGCGTCCGCCCAATTTCTGGAATTTCTGCGGGTCTTTCAGGAACTCAATAATTTCCTGCAGCTCTTCTTTAGCTTCATCGGTTCCGGCCACATCTTTAAAAGTGGCTTTTTTCTGCTGCGCGGAAAGCAAACGCGCGCGAGATTTTCCGAAGCTCAGCGCTTTATTTCCTCCCGCTTGCATCTGGCGCATCAGGAAGAGGCAGAAGCCCACAAGCAAAATCAACGGTGCTGCGTTCAAAAGGATGAGTACCCAGTCACCGCTGCGCACTTCTTTGACCTTCATCGGCACTGCTTTGTCGCGCAATTGCTTAGCCAGGTCAGGCGCGGACTCTTTGAATACGGTGAGATGGAATTTATGGTTCGCAGGCTTGACGTATTCGCCCTGCAGCTCGTAGCTATTCGGCGAGAGGTACAGCGTAACTTCCTTGACGTCGCTGGCGTCAACCTTGGCCATGAACTCGCTGTAACTTGGTTCATCCTCGCGAGCCTGCGCTCCATTGGCGGACACCAGCTTCCAAAGCATCACGCCCAGGAACACAATCGAGATCCAGAATAAAATTGTTTTCGCCGTGGAACTGGAATTCACGTTGCCCTCACTTAATCCCTGACAAATTAAAGCGGCCTACTTCTTACGCGATGGCCTTTTACCCGAAGAGGCTTTCGCTCCCGACGACAACTGCCGCAAGTTCCGCCCTGTGCCGTTCGGCGCCGCTAGCCCGTATCCTACCAATACTTCTTTAGATGCAGTTCTGAAGCCGAAGTAATCTGACTCCAGGTCTACCCGGCGTTTTTCCGGTTTATCGCAGTACCGCCAGTCGCAGGGAACGTGGGGAGCTTTCTCCCAGGCGTCGCAAAAGAAACTCCTGGGTAACCCCGCTTTCCAGCACTGCGTCAACCAGCAGCACATCCCGGCCCTTCAGCTCCGGCTGCTGACCGAAAAACACTTCCAGCCGCCCGCTGCCGCCATCATCAACGTCGCGAACATCCTCGCGGACGAAGTGACAAACCACCGTGCCGTCCAGCTCCCGGATCAAATCTGCCGCAAAAACAAACCCGCGATCCAGGGTTACCACTACATCGAGACGGCGGCCTTGATAGGCTTGCGAGATTTCTTTCCCTAAAACAGCCACGCGTGCCGCAATGCGCGATTCAGAGAATGCCGCGCCGTGACCGTTCAAATTCAACTTCGAAGCGGGCGGCTTAGCCATGGGCTTTACCGCACGTAAATTGGCTGCGGGCCGTCCACCTGCGGCGAGGGCCGCTTTCCGGCCCCTCACAATAATTTTTCCTCTGCGATCACAATCCCTTTGCGCGTGCCATCTTTGGCCGCAAATTCCGCGGAAACTCCGAAACCGCGCGACCACACAAGACTTGCACCGCTTGTAATGACCGGCCAGCCGTTACGTTCCCAGCGGTCAATGCGCTTTTCGTTCAGCAAGCGCTTCAGTTTCTTTGCGCTGGAGTTTCGCGCGCCTTGAAACCGGTCGCCGGGGCGCCAGTTCCGCACAGTCAACGGGCAACGCAATGCCTCCGCGTCCAAAACTTCCCCTGAAATACTAGTTTCCCCTCTATTGCGAAGCCAGTCAATCACTGTGAAGCGGAAACCGCACCCCAGTTCTGGTACCTGCACAATTTTGTCGCGATCCAGAGAATCGATTTGGTACTCGTACTCTAGCGTAGCCGTTTTCCCCGTCTCGCGCGCACAGAACACCAACTCGTCTTGATTGCGTCGTACCTCGACACCGCCCGGCAGCGGAAGAGAGTTCCCGGTTTTTCCGTAGCGCGCCAGCTCCAGAACTTTAGCCACATGTGTAGCGCTCAACTGACCGGCGTGTGGCTTCACATCCGCAACGACGCGGCGCACCAGCCTGCGGCCTAGCGCGATAGCAGCTTCGTTTTGTTGTGTGCCGGGCGTTGTAGACCCCGCGTTTCCCAACAAATCAGCCGTTCGAATGCGGGTTCCGCCGGCAATTTTTTTTTGTGTAGCCGCAAGCCGCTCTTTCGTCATGCGCTCGAGGAGTGCATTGTCCGCTCGCGCGTGATCGGAAAGCGCACACAAATGTTCGACGACGCGCGGTTGAAATAACTTTTCAAGCGCAGGAATTAATTTGCTTCGAATGCGCGCCCGCGTTTTGGTGACGTCGCGGTTGGTGGCATCCTCGCGCCAAATTTGTTTTCGCGATTTGAGGTACAGCCGAAGTTGCGCGCGTCGCGCGGCCAGCAGAGGTCGAACGATAATGCCCACTTGCGGATGAATCCCGCCGAGTCCCGACAAACCGGTTCCGCGCAGAATGTGCGCGAGCACTGTTTCGGCCTGGTCGTCGGCGGTATGCGCTACCGCAATTTTATTCAGTTGGAGCTCGCGCGCCGCCTGCGCAAAAAAAGCGTAACGCGCGCGGCGTGCGGCATCTTCCACATTCGCCCCGTCCCGCTTGGCGCGAGCTTTTACATCGGCACTTCCGGCAAGGAATGGAATCCGGCACTTGGCCGCCAGGTTAGAAACGAATTTTTCATCGGCATCCGCCGCGCGTCCACGCAGCTGGTGGTTAAAATGGAGGACACTCAAAGTAATGCCGAGCTTTTGCTGTAGCTCTACCATCAAAAGGAGCAGCGCCACCGAATCCGCCCCGCCGGAGACGGCCAATCCGACGCGTTCGCCCGGTGTCAGCAGTTGGCTGTGCTCGATGCCCTGACAAAGATCTGCGCCTGGCGATTGACCTCGCCGGCGCCCGGAAGCAGACTTTTCGCGCGCACTTTTTCCGGAAATTTTCCGTCTTGCCATTTTCCTCGATCATGCTATCATGTGGTTATAACGCATTGCTTCCGTTGAAGCCTCTGTGGAAATCGTTCAGTACTCGATTGACTTAAATCGAACCGACTGAGATACTCTACAACGTTGTGCGTATGCCTTTCTGCTGGACAGGGAGGTTTTGCTCTTTGACAATCGATACGATGTGCCAGAATCCGTTCGAAACCATTCGGCCTTTTCGAGCCCGAATGGTCTGAGTAAATCGAGCGACAATAATTTGCTTGGCAGGCTGCCTGGGGTGCAAACCCTGGGATTTTTTTTCGCCAAGCTACCAGTTTCAAACGAGAGTTTGATCCTGGCTCAGA
>CAXMLS010000441.1:0-2941 GCA_964194235.1 uncultured bacterium
ATGTGTATAAGAGACAGATCCAGAACCGTGCGCCCATTGCGACGTCTGTCGCTGGTTTCGCGAATGTCAAAAACAACGGCGGGATGACGATCATCTATCGTTTGTCGCGGGAATCCAGCGCCAACAACGGAATCAGTTGGAGACTTGGGGAATAGAAACGATGGCGAAGTTGGCTGCCCTGCCCGTTCCGCTCAAAGAAAAACCGTCGCACGGGTCGCGTGAAGGGATGGAGCGAATTAGAGAGCAGGCACGCATACAGGTACAAAGTCGTACGGTTCAGAAACCGATTCACGAATTGCTGGAAGTTATCCCGCCGAAGGGATTTTGTACGTTGCCCGAACCTGCAGCGGGAGACATGTTTGTCGATCTCGAAGGAGATCCTTTCGCGGGCGCCCTTGAAGCGACATGTGGACAGGAGTATTTGTACGGATTCGCGTGCGCCGACGGCGAAGAAAAATTACGATACGAGAAACGCTGGGCACTTACGATTGAAGAAGAAAAACAGGGTTTCGAATGGCTGATAGACCAAATCGTTTGGCGTCGGCAAAAGTTCCCGCAGATGCATGTCTACCATTTTGGGCATTGCGAAAGGGATCGATTTATCAAGTTAGCCGGCACATACGCCAGTCGCGAAGAAGAAGTCGACAGCATGTTGAGATCCGAGCTGTTAGTGGACCTGCACACGGTGGTGAAACAATCTCTCCGGGCGAGCGTAGAGGAATATTCGCTTAAAAAAATGGAAGCATTCTATGGATTCGAGAGGAAGACGTCACTAGCTGAGTCCCGAACTGCAATGCGGTATGTAGAACACAAAATGCAGTTAGGGTGGGGTGGGGAAAAGCTGCCCGACAAATACCGTGAGGTTATGGAGGGATACAACTCCGAAGATTGTTTTTCTACCGCTGCACTACGGGACTGGCTTGAGGCCGAGCGACAAAAACTAGTTGATAACGGTGCGTTGATTTCACGCCCGGAAGTGAAAGACGGTGCACCATCAGAGAAATTAAAAGAGAGACAGGTACGTGTCGCGGAATTATTGAATGAACTCTGCGCCGGGATTCCGATTAATCCACCCGAACGATCGCGGGAACAGTCTGCGAGCTGGCTTTTGGCCCAGCTTCTAGATTGGCATCGCCGAGAAGATCGACGAGCCTGGCAGGAAGGCTATCGACTTGCGGCTATGGGTGACGAAGCAATGATTGATGAACGGGTCGGTTTGACTGGTTTACGTTTCATAACGCGCCTTGGAACCGAGCGAAATATTCCGACCGATCGTTACGCCTTTGAGCCCCGCAAAACAGATGTTCGCGCAGGCAAAGATCTTTATGACGGTGGTCAAAAGTTTGGAGAAGTGTGCGCGATTGATTGCGTCGGCGGCGTAATTGAAATAAAGAAAACGAAAAAGACTGCCGAAATTCATCCCACGAGTCTTTACATGTGGGATCGACCGTTAAATTCTGATACTCAAGCGGAAGCTATTTTTCGGATTGCACAGTCGATACGTGATAACGGGATTGATGGGGGCGGGAATGGTCGAGCAATTCGCGACCTGCTTTTGCGACGTCCTCCTAATTTGCTAGAAGAAACCGTTGCTTCCCTTCCGATGGAAGAAGTAAAGGCCACTGCCTGCCGCATCGCCGCGGCTTTACAACAATCTGTATTTGCTATTCAGGGACCTCCTGGCGCAGGTAAAACATTCACTGGGGCTCGAATGATTTGCCGGTTAGTGGGTGCGGGTAAAAAAGTAGGGATAACGGCTCTGAGCCACAAGGTGATTAGAAATTTGTTGGATGAAGTGATTCTGGCAGCTCATGAAGAAAATGTTGCAGGGATTCGATGTATGCAGCGAATAAATTCCGTTTCTCCCAATGACATTTCTCCAGAAATTGCTCTAGCACGCGACAATGATGCGGTTCTCCAGGCTTTGCGGACTGGGGTGGCAAACGTTGTGGGCGGAACTTCCTGGTTATGGGCGGACGAAGATTTGTTTGAGGCGGTGGACTCTATATTTGTGGATGAAGCAGGCCAGATGGCACTAGCGGACGTAATCGCCGCAGGACAAAGTGCTAAAAATGTATTTTTGATTGGTGATCCCCAGCAGCTACAACGCCCCCTCCAGGGAAGCCATCCCCCTGGAGCTGAAAAATCCTCTTTAGAGTATCTAATCGGCGATCAAAAAACGATTTCTGCTGAAATGGGAATGCTGTTACCGAAGACATTTCGGATGCACCCAAAAGTGTGTGAATTTACCTCAGAAATGTTTTATGAGCAGAAGCTGGCGTCGCATCCGATCACTCTACCTCGGATCATCCAAGGGCACGCGTGGTTATCCAATCCAGGTCTATTCTTTGTTGCCGTCAAACATGACGGGAATCGGAATTCTTGTCCCGAAGAAGCGGACGTTGTCGTGAGAATTGTGGCGAGCCTCCTAAAAGGAGAGGTGAAATGGTTCTATAGCCACGGAAACTCACGGCGGTTGAATATTAATGAGGACATTTTGATTGTTGCACCTTATAACGCTCAGGTCTCTGAACTATCAACGCTGCTGCCAGGGGCAAAAATTGGTACCGTAGATAAATTTCAGGGCCAGGAAGCGCCGGTAGTAATTTATTCGCTCACTACCTCAACTCCCGAGGACGCACCTCGTGGAATGGAGTTTTTGTACAGCTCAAATCGCTTGAATGTCGCGACGTCACGGGCCAAGACTGCCGTCATTTTGGTGGGGAGTCCGAAATTACTGGAACCAGAATGCAAAACACCAAGACAGATGCAACTTGCGAACGCTCTTTGCCGATATCTCGAACTCGCTACGCTTATTGATGCAAAGTTTTGCTGAGTAGGTAGAGTTGGGAATAGCGCGTCTTTGATTGTCTGAGGGTCAATTGTAAGTTCTGCGTCAGAAGGATTGCTTAACGGTGCTAACGCTGTCTCTTATACACAT
>CAXMLS010000442.1:0-6025 GCA_964194235.1 uncultured bacterium
GATGTGTATAAGAGACAGGCGTTAAGGTGGGCGACCAAATCTCCGGGGAAATCGCCTCGGGGCTGCTCGTTTTGCTTGGAGTTGGCACGAACGATACGTCCACGACGGCGGTGACCATGGCCGAGAAGGTCGCACAGTTGCGCATCTTCGAAGATGAAGCGGCAAAAATGAATCGCTCCCTGCTGGATGTCAAAGGGAGCGCGCTGGTGATTTCGCAATTTACGATTTACGGCGACGCGCGCGGACAACGGCGGCCTAGCTTCATTGCTGCCGCCCGTCCGGAACAGGCCAAATTATTGTACGAAGAGTTCTGCTCAGCATTGCGAAAACTTGGCGTGCTGGTTGAGACGGGAATTTTTCAGGCGACCATGTCCGTAGAACTGGTGAACGAAGGCCCGGTAACCATTTTGCTGGATTCCGACAAAGTATTTTGACGGGCCTGGTACTTACAATTGTGATTACACGGCAGTTCGACCGATGACGCAAAAACAACGACAGCAAGTCCGGGCGTCACCGAAACGACCAACGATCAAAATCCGCCGCGCAAGATTGGCGGATGTCACTCGAATCGCTGAGCTTTCCGGGCAATTAGGTTATCCTGCGACTCGCGCACAGATTGTCCAGCGCCTTCGCCAGGTCAAACCGGCGTCGCAGCACGCAGTATTCGTGGCGCAATCGCGAGAGCGTAGAGTGATCGGTTGGTTGCACGTCAGCGTGGACCCACTTCTTGAAATGGATATGCGCGCTGAAGTAAACGGCCTGGTGGTGGCGGACGGCGAGCGCAGCCGTGGCGCTGGCGCGCTTTTGCTGCAATCGGCGGAAACCTGGGCGCGCCAGCACCATTGTAAAAGCATGTCCGTGCGATCGAACGTATTGCGAAAACGCGCGCATCAATTTTATCTACGCAATGGCTACCAACACTACAAAACGCAAAAAGCATTTCGCAAGCCGCTCTGATAAAGCTGCAAATTAACATAGCCGTAGCATAGCAACGGTTCACAGCGCCCTCCACCCCAAGACAGCAACAGTAATCTCCGCAGATGACTAATATATCGTATTACGATATACTTGTTAGGCCATGAGAAACGAAGTGACGACCGCTGAGTACAGAGCCTTGGCGGAATTGCGCTACCGCATCCGGCAGTTTCTCCAGGAAGGCGATTCCGCTTCGCGCGCCTCGCATCTGGAGCCGCAGCAGTACTTGATGCTATTAGCCATCCGGGGACTGCCCGCTGGAGTAGAAGCGAGCATACAAACCCTCGCGCAGCGCCTCGCGCTGAAACACCACAGCGCGGTGGAATTGATCGACCGGCTGCAGGCGCATGGATTAGTGCGGAGAAGCCGCGGCCAAGACGATCATCGGCAAGTGCTAGTCTCGCTGCTGCCGCGTGGCGAAAAAGTACTGCAAAAAGTTGCCCGGCAACGTATTGGAGAACTACGAGAGAGCGGCGCGGCGCTTGTCGATGCTCTCAGCACCTTGATAACGCACAAATCCAGGTCGCCTCGTACCAGGAGGAATGACGTTCGTAAACAGCGCATACGTGAGCAACGCACTAGGACGCGAGAATAAATGTCGGTATTCCGCCGATAGCTTCGATTACTTCAAATGACTGTTGATTCAACCCTAGGGCAAGAATCGCGCGAATCGTTTCCGGCACAACAGCCGCGCTGGTGGAGCCTTCCCACTCGCAAGTGGAGAGTGCTGCGCGAGCAGCGCGAGGAGCAAGTATTTCTGGTGCTGACACTGTTGATCGGTGCATTGGTGGGCCTCACTGTAGTCGCCTTCATCTTGATCACCGAGCGGTTTGGCGCGCGATTGTATCCTGCCAATGCTTCCACATTGCGACGCCTTCTGGTTCCGGTGATTGGTTCGCTGGGTATCGGCTATCTGCTCTACCGATTTTTCCCCGATGCGCGCGGTAGCGGTGTGCCGCAAACCAAGGCGGCATTGTGGGCACGCGGTGGCCGCATCTCGCTGGCTACGGTGTTGGGTAAATTCTTCTGCACTTCAGCGACGTTGGCCAGCGGAATACCGTTGGGACGAGAAGGCCCCGCGGTACAAGTCGGTGCGGGCATCGCATCCTTATTAGGAAGATATCTTGGACTGCGTCTCGAAAAAGTGAAAGCGCTCATCCCGGTTGGCGCCGCGGCCGCGGTTGCCGCCGCATTTAACACTCCGCTCGCCGCCGTAGTATTCGCACTCGAAGAAGTTGTCGGCGATTTGCATGCACCGGTGCTGGGTTCCGTAGTGCTGGCCTCCGCGACATCATGGGGAATGTTGCGGTGTTTACTAGGCAACGATCCGCTTTTCCAGGTGCCGCAATATCAGCTGATCCATCCAGGCGAACTGGCAATTTACGCGTTGCTCGGAGTCGCCGGTGGATTTATTTCAGCAGCATTCACCAGGCTGCTGCTGTGGATGCGTGCGTGGTTTTTGAAGCGTCCAAGAAAAACCGTATGGCTGCAGCCGGTGGCTGGCGGTTTGACGGTAGGAGTGACGGCGTGTTTTGTCCCGCAGATACTTGGCGTCGGCTACAAATACGTCGGCGCCGTTTTAAATGGCGGGATGGCGTTGAAATTGATGATTCTGCTGCTCGTGCTGAAATTAATCTCCGTGGCGGTCAGCTACGCATCCGGAAATGCCGGCGGAATCTTC
This sequence comes from uncultured bacterium, assembly GCA_964194235.1. Lineage (GTDB taxonomy): Bacteria > Acidobacteriota > Terriglobia > Acidiferrales > UBA7541 > Acidiferrum. The sequence goes on from CAXMLS010000442.1 coordinate 2,657, forward strand.
GGGCCGAGTTTATTTCTCGGCGCCATGTTGGGAGGAATTGTCGGCACGATAGCGCATCGCTTTGCGCCCGGCTATGTCGCTTCGCCCGGCGCGTATGCCCTCGTCGGCATGGGAACCGCATTTGCGGGAATTGTGCGCGCGCCGATGACCTCGGTATTGATGATTTTTGAGATTACCCGGGACTACGCGGTCATCGTGCCCTTGATGATTTCAAATCTCGTGAGTTTTTTCATCTCTTCCAGGTTTCAACGCGAGCCTATCTACGAAGTGTTGGCGCACCAGGACGGCATTCATTTGCCGACCGCCGGATCTCGACTGCCGCACGTGCATCGGCAGGTATACCAGGCAATGCATGCGGCTACGGAAGTTTTGGATGTGCGCTCCACCATTCAGGAGGCGCTGAATAAAGTGGCGGCCAGTCCACTGCGCGCGTGGCCAGCCTGCGATGATGGCGCCGTAGTCGGCATGGTGAGTCTCAGTCAGCTGCAAAAAGCTCTCACCGAGGGAGCAACCGCGCTACCAGTGAGCGAAATTCTTGCGTCCGGCGAATTTCCTCATCTGCATACCGACCATTCGCTCAACGCTGCGCTCGATCGGATGGGCGCGAGCCAACTCGATGTGTTGCCGGTAGTCAGCCGGGCGAACGTACAACAGTTGGAAGGAATTGTTACCTTGCAGGATGTCTTGAAGCTTTACGGCGTAGGCCCGAGGGTAGCCGCGAACTCGGCAGAACCCAGCGTTGCATCCGGCGAGACTGCTACGAACGTGATCCCGTAAGAAAAACTGCGATCTCGCAGCCAATTTGTCGTTAAAATCCGCCGCCGCCTCCGCCACCAAATCCTCCGCCGGACGATCCGCCTCCGCTAAAGCCGGAACCACCGGAACTGCGTGGCGCGGAAGCCATGACGCTGCTTGCGCGGGAAGACATAGCATTGAGGTCGCTCGTAAAATTCATGGGATAAAAATTCGGCCCATATCCGCCGCGATACCAACTCGGCGGTTGCGTCATGATCCCCTGAAACGCTTTGCTCCAATTCTTTTCCACGCCGAAAGCCATGGCGAACGGCAGAAACTTTTCAAACATTTGCGGTGTCTTGATGGTGCGATTGAAGCGGTCGGACTCGACGTGATTCAAAAAATCTTCAAAGCCCAGCAACCCTTCGACAGCACGTGTGCCTTGCTCGGTGTGCGCGGGCATAAACCAGCCGAAACCACAGATCACCAAAGCGGAGACAATACCTCCGATGACGAATGGGAAGGACGCCATGCCCAGGCCCGATGCAACTGCCGATCCGCCCCAGATCATCAACACACCCACCGCGACGCCTCCACCAACATATGCCGAGCGCACTTTGTCCGGACGGCGGCGGTAAAAGCCCTGACCAACCAGTGAATCGAAGATGCCGCTTTTGAGATCCGGCAGATTCTTGTAGAAACTATTCTGCAAACTGTCCATGGAAATAGTTTCCCCGACCGTTCCCGCGGAGAAAAAGCCATTCAACAGCACTTGTTCGTGTGCCTTCAACGTGGACCACGCCGCGCGGTACTTTTGCAGAGTGAAGGTGTAATCCTTTTCGTGAAACAGTCCGAGCACGCGGTCTTTTTGATGCTCTTCGATGACCATGTAGCCGCGCACAGCAAGATCGACGATGCTGGCGGTGATGTCGCGCATATCGGCGGAGTCATCGACAAGTGTTCCCGCTTCGCCGGGCGTAAGGCGATCCGGCGGCTCGTATTGCGCGGCGATGGGGCGGAGGCGCGGATCGCGGCCGCGAGTCCACCAGAGATAAGACATCAAGCAGAAAATAATCACCGGAAGAATTAAAGGCCAGTTGCTCCGTAGGAATCGGCCGAGCAGGGCGGCGCTGGAAGGTTCGTGGACGGCGCCCTTGTCGAATGCCACGGCGATCGTCATCCCAGCGTGATAGGGAAGTGGAGCGGTGGTGCGAGCCTCGACGCCATTCCCGATAACTTCGGTCTCAGCATCTTTCGCACGCGACCCGTAAGCGCCCGTGAATGGGGTGGCCCGTATATTTGCGGCCTCGGATGGCAGCAGAATGCTGGCGTGCGCGGATTCAATAGGCACGTCCCACTCGTCGCCGGTAACGTTCCAATACAGCTCGTCGTGATCTTCAAAGAATTTGATGGCGTCGGATATGGTGTACTCAATCGAGATGGTCTGCACCGAGTCGTCGGCATTGGGAATATAAATCTTAAGTTTGCGGTAATGGCGCACGCGGCTGGCATCGAACTTTAGCGGACGGCCGCTGCCATCGGTGACGTGTTTCACGCTAAGGAATAGCGTGTAATTCAAGCCTTGCGGAGTTACGTACTCGATGGGAATGGAACGGTATAGTCCGTGCCAGGGGCCGCCGATAAAATGCGCTTCGATTCTCTCCGTGACGTCGATGTCACCTTCGCGAGTAACGATGATGCGGGAATCAAAATTCGCAATGCGAAGTTGCTTGGCGTTTGCATCGGCGATGCCCAAGAGCAAAGAAATCACGACGCCGACGATCGGCAGCAGTCGATGCACCGGAATGCAACAAAAAGAACGGCCAGTACGTCGGTAACGACGTGAAAAAAAGAAGCATTCGCTCATGAGCGTCGATACCGTGGCTGAATTCATGCGGAAGGAGCGTTTGGTGCGTTAAAGGTGACCTTGGGCGTTTCGCGCTCGGCAGGTGCGGAAATTTCAAAAAACTCCCTCGGCTTGAAACCCAGCATGTTGGCAAAGATGTTGGTGGGGAACTGTTGGATTTTCGTATTCAGATCGCGAACCACCGCGTTGTAATAGCGGCGAGCGTTCTGCACGGTGTCTTCAATCTGTGCCAGGGACGCTTGCAGTGCAGTGAAACTTTCAACCGCGCGCAGTTGCGGGTACGCTTCGGAAAGCGCAAACAAACTTTTCAGCGCACTGGACAGCATATTTTCTGCTTGCGCTTTATCTCCGGGACTGCTGGCGGTCATGGCGCGATTGCGCGCGTTAATCACCGCCTCTAAAGTGCCTTTCTCATGGGCGGCGTAACCTTTGACGGTCTCCACGAGATTGGGAATTAAATCGTAGCGGCGCTTGAGTTGCACGTCGATGTCCGCCCAGGCGTTGTCGCACTGAACTTTCAGGCGGACCAATCCGTTGTACATGCCAATCACAAAAATAAGAATCAAGGCTATCGCGCCCAGGATGACGTAGCCAATCATTCGAAAAACCTCACGTGAACAGAATACCCATAAGTACGGTGCAGGCAATATACGTGAGCGCGTAAGCGCGTGTAAAGCGCACGGGGATGCCATGCGGGTTCGAATGAAATGACGTGTTTTTCGCGACAAGTCTTTTGTTTGAGAAAAAAATGTCGGCATGCCGACATT
>CAXMLS010000443.1:0-1530 GCA_964194235.1 uncultured bacterium
TGTGTATAAGAGACAGGCCATAGAGGATGCGAATGTCGCGCTCCGGAAAATCGTGAATCAACTTTTCCAGGATCGGGACGGCGGGATCCATGCGGTCGTGAACGCAAAACAACAGTTCGTAGTCGGGATAATCCTGGCGGCAAAAGCTGGCAAAATTTTCGTAAGCATCCGGATCAAGACCGCGAACGGGTTTGAGATTGCTTACCGGTGGAGTGAAGTCCGATTTTTGCGCGAGGTCCCGCGAAGCACTGCGGAAAAATTTCAGCGAACTATAGATGGCGATCAGATAATAGATAAAGGGAATGGCGGCGATGAAAAGAAAGCTGTACTCGAAAACCGGTGAAATTATCGCACCTCTCGCGTGCCCACATACCCGTCTAAGTAGCTTCGTAAACTCGGCCGGCTTCCAGGCCGCCAGGTACCTTTAGCATTTGACGTGTTACGGAGCGATAACGCGTACACTCAGCCATCGGAAGAATAGCAAAAAGCGGACGATTTATGCAGGACAAGCGGCTGCAACGAAATTAGTGAACATCAGCGATGCGGCGACGATGCTGGCAAGACCGCGACTTCGGGTACAATTTACTGCCCATCTTAGTGCACATCTGACAGTTCGAACAGAGGCGAAACATAAAAAAAATGACGGATTCCCATGGTTTACATTTCAAGACATTTTTTTTGGTTCTGATGATTGTGGTGTTCGCGCCGCTGGGCAACGTGCTGCTCAGCAAAGGCATGCAAAGCGTGGGACCGGCAACGCAATGGGCGCCAAGCGAGTTGTGGGATGTGTTATTGCGAATCGTCAGTTCCGGTTACGTGTGGCTGGGCATCGCCTCGTTACTTACGTTTTTCGTCGCATACATGCTGGTGCTCACGTGGGCCGATTACAGCTACGTGCAGCCGGCTTCGTCGTTCTCTTACGCGATGGTGGCGATGCTGGGATATTTTTTGCTTGGCGAAGTGATTTCGCCGCTTCGTTGGTCGGGTATCGCACTGATTTGCCTGGGCGTGCTAGTTGTCGGGCACACGCATCCTCGCACGACGATGGACAAGGCCTGACGTGCGCGAATTCGTTCTGCTTGTGATCATCGTGGTCGCCGGGACTGGCGGCGAGTTGTGCGTGACGCGCGCGATGAAAGAAATCGGCGAAGTGAAGGATTTCCATCCAGCGGCTCTAGTGCGTTTTATGCTGCGGGCGCTGCGGGTGGGATGGATGTGGGTCGGCATTGCCATGATGACGATGGCATTTTTCGCGCTGCTGGCCACGTTGTCGTTCGAAAATGTGAGCTTTGTGGTGCCGGTTACCGCGCTCAGCTATGCCGCCGGGGCGGTGGGAGCAGTGCTGTTTCTTCGTGAACGAATCACACTACAGCGATGGATCGGCGTGGCGATTGTGTGCGCCGGGGTGACCATCGTGTTGCTCAGCAAGCATTAAACCATAGATGGTGGCCCGCCGTCCCGAGCGGGCAATTCGCGCGGAAAACTTCGTAGTGCTACGGCTCTACTTTAGTCCTGTCTCTTATACACATC
>CAXMLS010000444.1:0-10526 GCA_964194235.1 uncultured bacterium
AGATGTGTATAAGAGACAGTCTATACACACCGCAAAAAGTTTGTTTAACTGAAGTTATGAAACGAAGTGAAGCAGCACGCTACGCGCGGTGGTCCGCCGCGGCAGCGGTTTTGCTGGCGCTGGCCACGATTGCTGTTTATTTGCAGCACGGGTTCCTGGCCCGGCTGCAAAGAAAAGGCGCGCCACCGGCGGCTCCGCAAAACGTGGAGCGGCAGTCGGCGGGGCTGGCGTTTTCAAAAATGGAAGGCGACCGGAAAGTTTTTACGGTCGAGGCTTCGAAGTCCACGGAGTTTCGCAATCAGGATGGGAATTTGCTGGAAGAAGTAAAAATCACGATTTTTGGAAAGCACAGCGAACGCAACGACACCATACGCACGCATAGCTGCAAATACACCAAGGCCAACGGAACGATTTTTTGCAGCGGCACAGTGCAAATCGATTTGCAAACCGCGGCGGAAGCGGAGCTGGCTAAAAAGCGTACGGGCACTGGAGCAGCGGCGCCGGTCTCGCACGTCGAGACGCGCAGCGTGAGCTTTGAGCAAGCCACTGGCACGGCGCACACGGATCAACCCGTCACGTTCGCGTTTCCGGCGGGCACTGGGCAAGCGACCGGCGTGGAGTACAACTCCGAAGCTGGCACGATGAAGCTGTTGCGCGACGTCAACATGAAGTTGATTCAGAGCGGGGGACCCAAGTCGAAGGGCGCGGATAAAGTGCTTATTCATGGCGCGAGTCTGGACTTCAACCGGGATACGAGAATTCTCCACCTGATTGGGCCTGCGCACGCGGAGAGCAGCGCGGCCAAGCTGGATGCGGGAGAAATCACGTTGAATTTGGACGAAGATTATCGCGCGGAAAAACTTTTGGCGACTGCGGGCGCGCAGGGAAGTAAGCCGCGCGTGGTTTCCTCCGCCGCAACGGCGCCGATGAAATTGACGGCGAACAATTTGACCGCGTCGTTCGATGCCGCGGGATGGCTGAAAAAATTGGACGCGGCGGGGAGCGTAAACGGATCGCGGCATACCGCGAATGAGGATGATGACTTCGCGTCGGACAATGCTTCCGTGGACCTCTGGCCGGAGTTCGACGAGCCGAAACAAATCAACCTGAACGGCAGCGTGGTGGTAAAAACGAAAGCAAAAAACGGTGAGTCGCGGCTGCTGGAGACCAGCAAATTGCGAATGGAATTTACCGCGCCGACGGAAAGCGATGCGGCGCGGCCGAAACGCGCGGAAACGCTGGCGGCGGGCACGGTTCAATGGATCGACGCTGCAGGAAGCGGCGGAACGAGCGCCGGCCCGGGTTCGCGCACAAAACTGCAAGCCGAGAAATTTGTGGTGGGGTTTGTTGCGGGTACCGCTAAGCAGTTGGCCGCTACGGGTAGCGTGCAAGCGCAACGTGAAATCCCCGGCAATGAAGCGCAGATCGCCACGGCCAGCCGTGGGCTCGCGCAACTTATTCCGGCGGGCGGCTGGTCGCAACTGGAATTGCAGGACCACGTGAAACTGAAGCAAGGAGACCGCAGCGGTCAGGCGGATCGTGCGGTGGCCGTTCGAGCGGCGCAAACGATGACGCTCATGGGGCAGGCGGTGGTGCGCGACGCGGCTACGGAAACGCACGCTGCGAACATTATATTTATGCAGGCCACGGGGGACATTCGCGCGGAAGGCGGGGTGCGGTCCACAGCGTCTCCGTCGAAGGGCGCGGCGCCGCAATTTGCGGCGGTTCCCGCGAATATCACCGCCGAGAAAATGCAAGCAAACGCCAAGACCGGGCGCGCGCTTTACAGCGGCCATGCCCGATTGTGGCAAGGCGAATCGGTGCTGGAGTCTGATTCGATCGAGTTGCTGCAGAAAGAAAAGCAACTGAATGCCGCCGGCAATGTGCGGGCGGTATTTCCGCAGGCGGTAAACCGCGACCCGGGCATTTTGCCGGCCAGCAATAAGACGGCGAAACGAGCCGCGCTATGGCACCTGGCGGCGGAAACGTTGACGTATCAGGAACTGGAAAATCGTGCGCACCTCGAACGTAACGTGGTGGTGCAATCCGACGCGGAACGCATGCGCAGCGCGATACTCGATATATATTTCACCCGCACTGGCCAGCCGGGTACGCCGGGAAAACCGTCGAACGGGCCCGCAGGAGCCCAGCAAATCAGCCGGGCAGTGGGCACCGGCGGCGTGGTGGTGCAGGAACAAAACCGCAAAGCCACGGCGGAGCGCGCGGAATTCACCGCCGCGGACGGAAAATTCGTGATGAGTGGCGGAAATCCAACGCTTTTTGACGGCGTGCAAGGCACCACCACCGGGCGTCAATTGACCTTCTTTTTAGCGGATGATACGATCATCGTCGATTCAGAAAATGGCTCGCGAACATTGACCAAGCACCGAGTCGAGAAATGACGAGGTATGCCGACTCTCCAGGCGGTGGAGTTAAGTAAGACGTACCGCGGCCGCAAGGTCGTCGACGATGTGCAGTTAGAGATCGGCCAAGGCGAAGTTGTGGGGCTGCTCGGCCCCAACGGTGCAGGTAAAACCACTACATTTTATATAATGGTAGGATTAACCCGGCCGGATTCCGGACGGGTGCTGCTAAACGGCGAGGAAATTACCGACCTGCCGATGTACCTCCGGGCCCGCAGTGGAATCAGCTACCTCCCTCAGGAACCCTCGGTTTTTCGCCAACTTACGAGTGAAGAGAATCTTCTGGCGGTGCTCGAAACCCTGCCCTTGACCCCGGAACAACAGCGCGACCGGCTGGAAGAACTGCTGGTGCAGATGGGGCTGGAAACGGTGCGAACCAGCAAAGCGTACGTGCTTTCCGGTGGGGAGCGTCGGCGTCTGGAAATTGCCCGGTCGTTGACGCTTTCGCCCTCCTTTATCCTGCTGGACGAGCCTTTTTCCGGAATCGATCCTTTAACGGTGAAGGACCTCCAGGAGACGATTCGGAACCTGAGCCGGTCGGGGATCGGCGTGCTGATTACCGACCATAACGTCAGGGAAACACTCAACGTAACCGACCGTGCATATATCGTGAATCATGGGAAAATAATGGCTGCCGGGACACCGGAAGCTTTGAGCAACGATCCGGAAGTGCGCCGCGTTTATCTGGGCGACCATTTTCGATTGAATTAGTGGCTGGGATTAGCCGATTGGCTTAACAAAGCGCAGCGAGACAGGACGAACCGAATGGCGTGGCAGGGCTTAAAACTAAATCTCAGGGTGTCGCAGAAGCAGATTCTGACGCCCGGTTTGGTGCAGATGGTCAGCGTGCTGGCGCTGAACCGCCTGGAGCTGCGCGAAATGATCAACCAGGAAATGATCGCCAATCCGGTGCTGGAAGAGCTCAGCGAAGAGCCGACGCAAACGGACAATTACAGCGACGAGAATTTCCTGAAGGCCGAAACGGAGAAAGTGCCGGAAAAGCCGGAGGCCAATCCCTTCGATGAGTTCGACGTAGGAAGCTTTTTCAATCAATACCTGGATACCGGCGGCGACGGCGGGCAGTCGCAGGAGCGCGAAGTTTCCGAGCGCCCGTCATTTGAAAAATTTTTGTCTTCGCCGACGGGCTTGAGCGAACACCTCGCTTGGCAATTGAGCGTAACCATTTGCTCCGACACGGTGAAAGAGCTGGCGGAAAGCATCATCGGAAATCTCGATGAAAATGGTTATCTGACTGCTTCGACGGAAGAGTTATCGCAGCAGGGAAAATATTCGCAGGACGATCTCGACGACGCGATCGCCGTGGTACAGGATTTCGATCCCATCGGAGTCGGCGCGCGCGATTTACGCGAATGCCTGCTGCTGCAGATCAAGGCGTTCGATCCGCAAAATACGCTGGCGCAGCAGATCGTCTCTGAACATCTGAAGCAGGTGCAGTCCAACCAGTTGAAAGAAGTAGCGCGCGCGCTGAATCGCCCGCTGGAAGTTGTGAAGCGTTCGCTGGAAGTCATCAAGAAGCTTGATCCACGGCCGGGCCTGCGCTACAACAAAACCGAGCCGCGGCTGGTTGAGCCCGACGTGTACTTTCGCAAAGTGGACGATCAGTGGGTGGCGTTCCTGAACGAAGACGACATGCCGCAGCTGCGTCTGAGTCCGACATATCGACGGCTGCTGGTGAAGGATGCTTCGGATCGCGACGTGCGCAATTACGTGAAAGAGCGTTTTACCGCGGCAATTCAACTGATGAAAAATATCGAGCAGAGAAAGCACACAATTTTGCGGGTGTGCCAGTCGATCATCGCGCGCCAGGGAGAATTTCTGGATCACGGCAAGGACGCTTTGAAGCCAATGATGATTAAGGAAGTCGCGGAAGAAGTGGGTGTGCATCCCTCCACGGTCAGCAGAGCGGTGGCGAGTAAATATGCGCACACTTCGCAGGGCGTTCTGGAGCTACGGTCGTTCTTCAGTGAATCCGTGAACGGGCCGGAAGGCGGCACGATGTCGCTGCTCACGCTGAAGCGCGTGGTCAAAAAAATGATTGAAGAAGAAGACTCCACCAAGCCGCTGACCGACGAGCAGATTGCCAAGAAGCTGGACGACACCGGCATTCACGTCACCCGCCGCACGGTAGCCAAATACCGCGAAGACATGCGCATCCCCAGCACGCACCAACGTCGAGTGAAGAGTTAGGCCGCGCCGGGTGAAGCGCCAGACGAGACATGACGCACGGCATCTCGTCATCCTCACGGGGCTTTCCGGCTCCGGAAAAAGCACCGTACTAAAATCCTTTGAAGACATGGGTTTTTATTGTGTCGACAATCTTCCGGTCGAATTGCTGCCGGTTTTCGCGGAGTTGCATGCCGCGGGCGAGGGCGACTTCACGCGGGCGGCATTGATGATCGATGCGCGCGAAGGCGCGCAGCTGGAAAAATTGCCGCCGCTGCTGAAACATTTGCGCAAGGATCATCCCATCACGCTGGTGTTCATCGAAGCGAATGAGGACGCGCTGCTGCGGCGCTACAGTGAAACCAGGCGGCCGCATCCGCTGGGCAAGGATTATTCCGTGCGCGAAAGCCTGCGGCACGAACGCGAGTTGATGGCGCCCATCCGCAAACTCGCCGATGTGGTCATCGATACCACGCAATTCAATGTGCACGAACTGCGGCATTTCGCCACCGAGCGCTTCAAAAATCCCGACAAGCGCCCGTTGATGGTGTCAGTCGTGAGCTTTGGCTACCGCTACGGTGTGCCGACGGACGCTGACCTGGTGTTCGACGTGCGCTTCCTGCCGAATCCGCATTTCGTGCCACGTTTGCGAGAGTTTACCGGCAAGGATCCCAAAGTTCGCCGCTACATTCGTTCGTTTCCGCAGACGGGAGAATTTCTGCGGCGCATTGAAGGGCTGCTTACTTATTTAATCCCGCACTACATTCGCGAAGGAAAAAGTTATCTGACCATCGCGTTCGGATGCACCGGCGGAAGGCACCGTTCGGTGATGATGTCGGAGTCCATCAAGAAGTCCCTGGACAAGCGCGGGTTGGCCGCTAAAGTTGTTCATCGCGACATCGAAAAATAAACGGCGATGGTGAAAAGAAATTACTGGTTTGGGATGGCTCTGCAATTCTCATTGGTGTGAAACGAATCATAGCGGGCGCCGCCACAGCGCAGGCCGGAAACTTGACACACCATCGGGCGGCGAATAGCGTACCAAGTACGGCAAATCAAGCGCGGAGCAACAGATGTATCGCAAAGACGTATCGCAGTAACGTGCAAGGTTCAGGGGTGTCTGAAGCGTGGCCTCGTTGTTCTCACCACAATTGAAGCGACTGCTCGGCTATATCCGGCCGTATATTTTCCGGTTCACCGTCGGGGTGTTGCTGGTGGCCTTCGTCGCGATTGCCGAGGGCGGCGTGGCCTTAATGGTGGCGCCCGCAGTAGATCGCGTATTGAATCCTGCGGTGGCGGGTCCCACTCTTGCGCTGGTGAAACTGCCATGGTCCGGCCGAATCATTTATCTGAACGATTATTTCCCGCCGAGAATCCACAACGTCTGGACGGTTTTTGCCATCACGCTGGTCATCCTGTACGCCGCAAAAGCTATTGCCGAATATCTGGGCACCACCGAAATTCAATATGTCGGCCAGGCGGCAGTGACCGATCTTCGCAATCAGGTTTATGCGCGCTTGATCCGGCAACCCATGGGTTTCTTTCAACACAAGTCCACCGGTCGCTTGAATTCCACGGTCATCAACGATGTGGAGCGGACGCGCATCGCACTCAGCGAATATCTTGCCGATCTGTTCCAAAAAGGATTTACGTTTTTGGTTTTTGTCGCGGTGTTGCTGGTGGTGAACTGGAAAATGGCGCTGGGGTCGGCGCTGCTTCTTCCGTTGGTAATACTGCCGGTAAATAAATTTGGCCGGAAAATCCGGCGTTCGGCGGAAAACAGCCAGTCACGACTGGGAGACTTGAGCCAGATTTTGCAGGAGACGGTCAGCGGCAACCGCGTCGTAAAAGCATTCGGCATGGAACAGTTTGAGATTCGCAAATTCCGCGAAGCATCGAAGAGACTGCTGCGGGAGAACATGCGTTGGGTGCGCGCCGGGGTCATCACTTCGCCGCTGATGGATCTTCTCGGAGCGATTGTCATCCCCTTGCTGCTGCTTTATGCGCGCGGCCAGATTCAGCATCACATCATGACCACCGGACAATTTTTCACTTTTATTTACGCCATGTTTAACGCCTACATGCCGCTGAAGCGCATGGGCAACGTGTATCAGCAATTTCAGGCCGCGCAGGGCGCGAGCGCGCAAGTATTCGCGTATCTCGATTTAAAAGAAGAAAACATCGAACAGCCCGGCGCGAAAATCCTGGCGCCCTTTTCGCAGCAAATCGAGTTTGAGAATGTCAGCTTCAGTTACGATCACGCTTCCGCGATGGTGCTGCAAAATGTAAACCTGCAGGCGCGCAAAGGGGAAGTCATTGCGCTGGTAGGATCGAGCGGGGCGGGAAAAACCACGCTGGTGAATCTTTTGCCGCGGTTCCATGAAGTCACTGCGGGAACCATCCGGATCGACACGATCGACATTCGCCAGGCGACGATCCGTTCCTTGCGCGATCAGATTGCCATGGTGGCGCAGGAAAATATTCTTTTTTACGATACCGTGTGGAACAACATTTGTTACGGACTGACCAATGTTCCCAAAGAACGTGTGGTTGCGGCGGCGCAAGCGGCGCTGGCGCACGATTTCATAAACGAGTTGCCGCTGGGCTATAACACGCTGGTCGGCGAACGCGGAACCAGGCTGAGCGGTGGGCAGAGACAGCGCATTGCTATCGCGCGCGCGCTGCTGAAAGATTCACCGATTTTAATTCTCGATGAAGCCACTTCGGAACTGGATGCGGAATCGGAAATGGCGGTGCAAAAAGCGCTGGCCAATTTGATGGTGGGGCGCACCACATTTGTGATTGCCCACCGGTTGGCTACCATTCGCCGCGCGGACCGGATCATGGTGCTGGAGGACGGCCAGATTCGCGAAAGTGGAACGCATACGGAGTTAATTGCGCGGGGCGGTACCTACGCACGGCTCCACGAGTTACAATTTGCTGACGATGATGTGCTGGCACCGGCACGTTCGCCCGCGGGAACCAGCGCTAAAACCGAAACCTTATGAGCCTATCCACGGTACAAACAAAAAAAGCGGAATGTTTTTCCATGACTGGCTACGCACAATCGCGCGCGGAAACCGCCGAGCTGGCGCTGCGCGTCAGCATCAAAAGCGTGAACCATCGTTTTCTAGATTTGAAGATGAGAATTCCCGAAGGCTTCGAGATCTACGAACCGCGGCTTCGACAAGCGGTGCGCGAGCGAATTCATCGCGGGCACGTGGAAGTGCAAATTGGCGCGGAACCGCGTGCCGCTGCGACGGTAAAGGTAAATCAGGAACTGGTGAAAGCTTACATGCGCGCTGCGGAAGCGCTTCGCCAGGAGACGCGCGCGGCCGCGGACGTCGATGTCGTGGCGCTGCTTCGATTGCCTGGAGTGATCTCCGGCGCTGGCGCTGCCGTGCCGCAAAGTGAAGACGGGCAGGCGCAACTGGGCAACGTTCTTGAAGAATGTTTGCGGGAAGCGCTCGGGAAACTGGATGAGATGCGGCGCGCCGAGGGAACGCACCTGATAGAAAATTTACGCGCACGGCTGACCAAAATTGAAACCGAGAGCGATCAGGTTCGCGTGCTGGCGGAAACGCTGCGGCCGGCATTCGCTCGCCGCCTGGATGCCAGATTGAAAGAGTTGCTCGCGGGAGTCTCGCTGGAACCCGCGCGTCTTGCGCAGGAAGCTGCGTTGCTTGCGGAACGCAGCGATATCAGCGAAGAATTGGAGCGGTTGCGAAGCCACCTTGCGCAGTTTGCGAATTTACTGAACGGCGCGGGCGAAATGGGAAAGAAACTGGATTTCCTGTTGCAGGAAATGCATCGCGAAGCCAACACATTGCTTTCAAAAACGCCGGGTGTCGACAGCGAAGCGCTGGCAATCACCGGATTGGCACTGGAGATTAAAGCCGATATTGAAAAACTGCGAGAGCAGGTTCAAAACATCGAATGAGCGCGGGCGACAAGATTGCTCCCTTAGTGATCATCGTATCCGGCCCTTCGGGATCGGGAAAATCGACGCTGGTGCAAAGAGTTCTGGAAATGCCGGGGACCATGCCGTCGATCTCGTGTACTACCAGGGGGCGGCGCGCGACCGAGTCCAGCGGGAAGTGCTATGATTTTGTCACGGAAGCGGAATTCGACTCGATGGTCGGCCGCGGCGAATTTTTAGAGTACGCGCGCGTGTTTGGCAGGCACTCGTACGGCACGCCGAAGAAGTGGCTGGAAGAATCACGGAAGACGGGACTCGATCTGGTGCTGGAGATCGATGTGCAAGGCGCGTCGCAGGTGAAGCAGCAATTGCCGGAATCGGTGGCGATTTTTATTTTGCCACCGTCGCGCGAAGAACTGGAGCGGCGATTGCGCAGCCGCGGCCAGGATGACGGCGATGAAATTGCGCGTAGATTGGCCAAAGCGCGCGATGAAATCGCGGAGTTTGGAAAATATTACGATTTTTGCGTCATCAATGAAGACGTGGAACGCGCGGGACGGGAAGTACAGGCCATAGTGACGGCGATGCGATGCACCAAAGCGCGTCGTCAGGATAGTGTGGAACAACTTCTGGCATCGTTTGGGGGGAAAGACTGAAATGACCGTGCTGACAAAAGCTCCGGAGAGCCAGTTTGCATACGTAGTGCTGGCGGCTAGGCGCGCCAGGCAGATCATGGCCGGTGCACCACCGCTGGTCGAAAATCCAAGGACACTCAAAGCGACGCGAATCGCGGTCGAAGAGCTGGATCACAGCCTGCTGGAATACGACTTCGTGGAGCCGGATTCCATCGACGAGGACAAGGACGGCAACAAGCGGCGCAAGTAGCTGCCTGCCAGGGACGCCATGCGAATCACGATGGGTGTGACCGGTGGAGTTGCTGCGTATAAAGCAGCGGAGCTGGTGCGCCTCTTGCAGCAGGAAAAATTTTCCGTGGAAGTAGTGATGACGCGAGGAGCGCGGCAGTTCATCACGCCGCTCACCTTCGCGGCATTGACCGGGCAAAAAGTAATCACCGATTTATTTGGCGAATCCGCAAGCGAAGCAAACCTCGAAAGCGCGATTGAACACATCGCTGTTGCTCAGCGCACCGATCTTCTGCTGGTTGTTCCTGCCACCGCCGATATCATTGCCAAATTTGCGCGCGGCATCGCGGACGATTTTCTTACCACCCTGTATCTGGCGAGCGCCGCGCCGGTGGTTGTGGCTCCCGCAATGAATGTGAACATGTGGAATCATGCCGCCACGCGAGAGAATATCGAGACGCTGCGCGGACGCGGCGTGAAAGTTGTAGAACCCAACGAAGGCTATCTCGCGTGCGGGATGGTTGGCGCCGGGCGTTTGGCAGGCCATGAAGAAATTTTGGCCGCGGTGCGCGATGCGCTGCATACGCAACAGGATTTGTCCGGCGAGAAAGTGCTGATCACCGCGGGACCAACTTGTGAAGATTTAGATCCGGTGCGCTATTTGACGAATCGCTCTTCCGGGAAAATGGGTTACGCGGTGGCGGAAGCCGCGGCAGATCGGGGCGCAACCGTGGCGTTGGTGAGCGGGCCGACCGCGCTGCAAACTCCCGATGGAGTTCGGCGCATCGATGTGCGCACGGCGGAGGAAATGCGTCAGGCTGTGGCGCGTGAATTTGCGGCGTGTACTATCGGCATTTTCGCGGCAGCCGTGGCGGATTATAGACCGGTTGAGACTGTCGGTGAAAAATTGACAAAGACCGCGGACTCGTTGGCGATTCAATTGGAGCCTACGGTGGATATCCTGCAGGAAGTTGCGCGCGGCAAAGGCGACAGGTTTGTCGTGGGGTTTGCCGCGGAAACCGAAAATGTGGCGCAAAATGCGCGCAAGAAACTGGCGGCTAAAAACCTGGACCTGATCGTGGCGAATGACGTTACTGCCGAGGGCGCGGGCTTCGATCACGACACCAATATTGTTAC
>CAXMLS010000445.1:0-3805 GCA_964194235.1 uncultured bacterium
CAGTTCCTTCATCTCCGCGTTGTCGAAAGTGGCGATCGTGCTGTCCCCGATGTGCTCGTTAAGATAATCGACGGCACTCGCGTAGGCGTCCAGAGTGGTCACGCGGATTTTCTGGCCGCGCTTATTCCTCTGGCGGGATTTCAGGCGTCCAGAACGCATTTCAGCGAGCCACCAGGCAGCCTGTGAGCGAAAGGTGATCTCGCTCGGTTCCAGCGCGACGGCTAACTGTTTGCTGTCGTTGACTCCGTTCGCCATGATCCACTTGTCTGCTTTTCGTCGAGCCTCTTCCCGAGTAGCGCAAATTCCCAACGGGATATTTCTTTTCTTTCTTTCGAATTGTCCGGGGATGTCCAAATAGATGCGTAGGTAACCGGGTTTGTCCGGTACCCACATATCCGTCTGTCGCATCGCCTCTTGATACACAGTTCCATCCTGTCCAGTCCTAGCGTTCAAGCGTTTTCTCCTCGCTTGTCGCAGTCCTGGCGTCGGCGAAACAATAACAGGCCGAACGTTCGGGAGTCTATGGGCTTTCGACGATGACATTACGGTCAGCCTGGTGAGCGTTTTCCTTTCAAAGACCGATCCGAATTGTTCATGCTTGTGTTTCACACCGTCCAGCGCCATTTGACTGCGTCTTTTCAACGCTAGTGGGTGTGTTCATTGCTGGGCGAACAGCTCTCCGATTCGTTCGCAACTGCGCTTCTTTGCTGCAAGTCCGCTTGAGCCTTGGTCACTGTGCGGTGAGCGTAATAATTAGGATCGGCTTTATCTTGTGAGCGGTAATCGGCGATGCGCTGGATGATGGTTTCGGGATTGTCGCCGCGGGCGACAGCGCGTTTTGCATAGGCCCAGTCCGCTTCGGACTGGCTCTTATGTCCCGGTGCCATGCTCCGGCTGGCAGCTTGCGCGTCGCCAACGTAACGTGGAGCGCCGGGTGAATCTTCTTGCACATTGAAATCGCGAAGTCCGTACACCTGCTCGGTCTCATGGTGTACGCGCACGACGAACTCATCTTTGTATTTCCTGTTTGTAAATCCCGGTAGACGCAGGACCCGCGTTGTGTCCGTTGCTGCCGTATCCCCGCCAAATTGATTCGCCAGTGAATGAAGCAAGGATTCTCCCTGCTCTTGATCACAACCATCCACGCGCCAGACCACTTGATGTTTGTCGGGGGAAGTATCGAGGACGAAATTGGGTGCAGGAACATCCCCCGAGGTGCGGATTACCTGGAGCGATGCCCCCGCATTTTCGTCCAGATCCAAGTAGACATGCCGGATTTCCCGAATGTTTTCCTTTGTCCTGCAATGACCGCCTTCCTTGAGAGGATTCATGCCAACGAAGATGTCGGCTCCGGCCCGATTCTGCTCTGTGAGCCAGGTTTGAACCTGCGGGCTCGCGATTGCCTCCGCCGTGAGGATGCGCTGCATGGTTTGTCCGCGATTGCGGTTCCGCACCAGAACCGCAACTTTGTACTCGGGCTCATGCAGGGCCAGAACATATTCGCTCGCGGAAAGAAATCTAGGAGTAGAGCCTGCACTTCCGTTCATGCGTGCTCCTTCCGAGCAACGTACACGGCGCAAAAATCAAACACGTCGGCGTCGGGGTCGTAACTGTTGATCTCGAGAACTTCGGAAATGAATCTTCGCCCGGGTCGGCGTTCAATCTGGATAACGACGTTTAAGGAATCACCGATGTTGGTTTTAATGGCGCGGTAGGGCAGCTCCACGCTGCTCTGCAAGACGCAACTGGCGAAGCGGGCCAGGCCTTGCTTCGCGGAACTAGCGTGCACCGTGGACAGCGTGCCGGCATGACCGGTATTCAGAAGTTGCAGAAGCTCGAACGCCTCACTTCCACGGATTTCTCCGAGCAAAATACGGTCCGGTCGATGCCGCAACGAAGCTTTCAAGAGATCCCGGATCGAAACGGCGGGAACGCCGTTCTGGGCCTGCCGTGCCTCGAATCGTACAAGGTTCGTTTGTGTGAGTTGAATCTCGGCGGTGTCTTCGATAAGGAGGACACGTTCCTCGGGTGGAATAAACTTTCCGAGGGCTGTCAATAAACTAGTTTTTCCACTGCCCGTACCACCACAAATAAGCACGTTTCGGCGCTGCAGCACGTAGTCTTCGAGCCGGTTTGCCAGGTTCCGGTCAAGCGTCCCGCGTTCGATGAGATCCTGAATTTCGAAGTGCCGGGAATTGAACTTGCGGATCGTCAATGTCACCCCGCGCAAACTACAGGGGGGAATCACCGCGGCGACGCGGCTGCCATCGGGCAGACGGGAATCCAGAATCGGTTTGGCTTCCGAGATGTCATCACCCAACCGTCGGGCTATGTTCTTAACGGCCACCATCAGAGACCGTTCACCGAGGGAGACACCGGCCACCTGTTCCAGAAAGCCAGCCCTCTCGACGAAGACCTGGTCGGCGCCGTTGACCATTACCTCACTGACGGACTCGTCGAGGATGAGGTGCTCAATCGGTTTGAGAAACGGGAGAATGGTTTCGAATCCGTTCATCACAACGCCCCATCTTCCAGCTGCTCGAAATACGACTTATTGGGGTCGTTGTAGTAGGGCTTCAGATAACAGAAAACCGGCGGGTGAGGATTCAGTCCGTCATACGCAATCGTGACCGACTGCGCGTTCCGCAACTCCGTAAACGTCTTCATGTCGAAGCGAAAATCGTTTTGTGTGTTGTAGCTCTTGGAGGCCGTGATGTTGGCCCGGTGGGACAAGGCATTTCCGGTAAGCAAACTGACGCGGGCGTCATGGCCGCTTTCCGACAGGTTGTAATTGACCTTGAGGCGGTCCTCCCGTCCACACATTTCACTGGCGGTCTTGGCCGAAAAATCGTCCGACAGCGAAAGGAAAATCTTGGTGCGAAAGGTCTGCAAGAGGGTCCGCCAGCTGTCCCCCGGCAGTGTCGAGCGAAGCGAGCTGATGCTTTGCGTCGCGACGATCGAAATGCACTTCGCCTGGCGGGAAAGGCTAAAGAACTTTTCGTCGCCTGTCGGATCGCTTTCGCCGACGGTAGCGAAGTGCTGGTATTCATCGCAGAGGAATAAGACCTGGCGAAAATGTTGGTTACGGTTGGCTTCAATGCGGGGAATGCGATTGAGAACAGCGCGTTCGAAATCGAGCTTCATCATGACCCCGATGGCCTTGGCCAGACCGGCGTTCATGCCAACTGGAAAATTCAGCCCACACACGAGGCCACTCTCTGCGAGCCAGGAAAAGGATGGCAGCGGTCTTCCGTATTTGTTTCCGATGTTTTTCTCGGGGTCATAGCACTCGCGCTTCGGGCAGAAGACGCGCTTGACCTTCGGGTTGTCATCGAAGAGCGACAGAAAAACGGAAATGCCTTCCACGATGGAGGTGCGCAGCTTCGGCTCCACGCGCTTCCAGTCGTCGAAATACCAGCGCTTCACCGCTTGGAGTTGTTCGAGCTTGTACGGGTCCGCCTGCGCTGGATCGAGAATGGTCCGAGGTTCGGAAGCGATCCCTTTTTTTCGCAGCAGGTCTCGCAGCTCGGGGCTGGCTTCGGCCACATACCGGTCCTCTTTCGGTTCGTGTTTGAACCCGAGGCCGGCCAGGTCGGCAGCTCGCTCACCGAAGACTTCTGGTTGCAAGGCGACGAAGTGCCGACCGAGGATGATGTCTTCGGCCTCGTGAATCCGTTGTTCAAGCAGAGGTGGTGAGATCGCGCACTCATAGACGTTGAAGAGGGTGACGTACTCGTAAGCGATCTTGTGAAGCAGGATGATGAATTTGACGAGGTTGGTATAGGCCTGTTGCCAGAACGGTTCT
>CAXMLS010000446.1:0-5304 GCA_964194235.1 uncultured bacterium
CCCGCCAGCGGCCCTACCCAGAAGACCCCTTGATTGGCCCAATGTGTTGCCGCCAGCGCTGGCCCGAAAGCTCGCGCCGGATTCAAAGCGCCGCCGGTGAATGGCCCCGCGACCATAATTCCCAGTGCATACACCAGCCCGACGCCAAACCCCGCGATGGAGCGATACGTTCCGCGATCGTCAAGCGTGGTGGCAAAAGCCAGCAGCACCACAAAAAAAGTCGCGACTGCCTCCAGCGCCATACCCGCCCAGCGTGGAAAATCGCGTGCGAATTCCGGCGTACCCAGCGCTACGGCGCGCCAGGTGTCGTCTGGAATGATGGCTTTCAAAAGAAACGCCGCCGCAATCGCACCCGCAATCTGCGCCAGCCAGTACATCAGTACATCGAGCGTGTTAAGGCGTTTGGTCACCCAGTAGCCGATGGTTACCGCGGGATTAAAATGCCCGCCGGACACGTGGCCAATCGCGGAAATCATGACCGCCAGAGCCAATCCATGCGCCAGCGCGATACCGAGGACGCCGATGCCCGCTGTGCCGTGCAGAAACTGATCCGCGCACGCGGCGCCCTCGCCAAAAAAGACCAGCGCGAAGGTTCCCAGAAATTCCGCCGTAAGCTTTTGCGTGCTGGTGTACATGCAGACTTCCTCCGAGCCCCGGCAAGTATGGGGCGGAAATCACGCACAAAAGTAACACGTGCGCCGGGCAGCGTTGATTTTAGCTTGAACTGCGCGACGGAACTACAGCAAGCCTCTCGCGTGTTTCTTCACTGTGTACTCAGAGGCAGCAGTCGAGTGAACAAGAGAAAAAGCGGCTACTCCTCAGAGTAGCCGCCGCGGCATTCAGCCATTTTAAACTGTTAGCGCGAGGCCGCCGCCACCGGAGCGTTCACCGGTGTCAGCCAATTGTGGCGATCGGGCTTGCTGCCGCTGGTCAGCGCGAAAAATTCATCCTGCAGCTTCTTGGTGACGGGACCGGCCGCGCCTTTGCCAACCACAATGTGATCCACCGAACGAATTGGCGTAATCTCGACAGCCGTTCCGACAAAAAACACTTCATCGACGATGTACAGCATTTCGCGCGGGATCACCGTTTCTTTAACTGGAATTCCCAAATCTTCGGCCAGCTTCACCACCGTATCGCGCGTGATGCCCGGCAGAATGCTGGTAGCCAGCGGCGGTGTGAACAGCGTGCCGTCGTGAACCAGGAACACGTTCATGCCCGAGCCTTCGCTGACGTGTCCACCGGAATCGAGCGCTATGCCTTCGGCGTATCCGTTGAAACTTGCTTCCATGCGAATCAGCTGCGAATTCATATAATTTGCGGCCGCCTTGGACATCGCCGGCAAAGTGTTCGGAGCGATACGCGTCCACGAGCTGACGCCGATATCCACGCCTTTCGTCAACGCTTCCGGTCCCAGGTATGCTCCCCATAACCAGCACGCCATGTACACGTCGATGGGAGAATTCAGCGGATTGACGCCCACCTCTCCATATCCGCGCAGCACGATCGGCTTCACGTAACACGAATTCAACTTATTTTGGCGCACCAGCTCCGTTGCGGCGTTGCCGAAATCTTCCACGCTGAAGGTCAGATCCATGCGGTAAATTTTTGCGGAATTAATCAGGCGTTGCATGTGTTCGCGAAGCCGGAAGATCGCAGGACCCTGCTTGGTTTCGTAGCAGCGGATGCCTTCAAACACCGCGGAGCCGTAGCTCACCACGTGCGACAGCACGTGCAATTGCGCTTCGTCCCAGTTGATCCATTTTCCGTTGCGCCAGATTTTTTCCGTTTTCTGAATCGGCATGCCTGCTCCTCTTTACCACAATCTTGCAAAAGTGCGTTCGAATCGCAGAATACGGCACCGCGCGGGGAGCGTCAATGCAGAGTGTTTTATTTGCTCTCGAAAGCAAAACCAATATGGCGTGGCCTCAACCTATGCTTCACGCACTCCGCGTTATTCTTGCGGCTGTGACTGGCTGTCGGCCTTGTGCCCGTCTCCGCCGGTATTCTTGGCATCCGAATTTTCGGCCGCATGATACGCGGCTTGCGCTTCCGCGATCAGCCGCCCGGTCCGGTTCTCGTATATCCCTAAAATAAGAAACGGTATGGCCGTTGCCGCAGCCCACAGCTTGGCTTTCCGCGGAATTTTTGATTCCGGCTCCCAGCGAAACAATTGCGCCGACACAAAGAAAGTCGTCGACGCCCAAAAAGCCAACAACCCAACGTCCAGCAACAGATGCCAGATCGGAACCGAAAAGTAAATTGCCCTTTGTAGGCTTGTAACCAGGTAGGTTGCCGGTAAAAACACTCCGACATGCTGCACCTTGATCGGTAGCGCTATCAGCGGCAGTGTTGCGCCGGATAAAAAAATCGATGGCAGCCACAATAACTGATTCAATACCTGCGTCTCCTGCATGGTATTGGTGACGCTGGCCACCACCAGGCCGAGTGACGCGAAAGAAACCGTACCCACGGTAACGAGAATAAAAACCGCGAGTACGTTCCCGAAGCTATGCACGTGAAAAAATACCCGCGCGAAAAGTATCTCCACAAGCACCGTGGGCAACGTCAGAACATAATTTGCGACTATGCTCGACGCCAGCATGTCGCTCGGCGTCACGGGTGTGACGTGAAATCGCCTCAGGATGCCTTGTTCCCGAAACATCACCAGCGCCGCGCTTAGTCCCCAGAAGCTCCCCATCACCGTCAGCGCCACCACCGGCCCCAGCAGGTAACTCACTTTGTCCGGCACGCCTTTTGCGAACACTCCCGCGTACAGAAAGAAAAATCCGAATGGCATGATCACGCTGAAAAATAGAAACATCTTGTTGCGGACCGTCAACTGGATCCGCATGCGGGTGAGAGCGGCAAAATTCTTCAATCGCGCAGCCTCCTGCCGGTAAGTTCGATGAACACGTCCTCAAGCGAAGGAGTCGCGATTTCCAAAGAGATCAATTCGTTCCCCTGCGCTTCCAGATGCTTCACCAGCGAAACAATGGCTTGCGGCGGCCGCTGGCATTGCAGGATGTAGCTTTCGCCCAGCATCCGGCACTCCGACACTCCGTCCAGTGTCTTCAGTGTGTCCACGGATTCCGGCCGCGCCAGGCGCACTTCCAGTCTGGTTTTGTCCCCGGAGCGCTCTTTTAACTCGCGCGGCGAACCTTCGGCAATGACCACGCCGTGGTCCACGATGGCCACGCGATCGCAAAGGCGCTCGGCCTCTTCAATGTAGTGCGTGGTCATCACAATAGTTTTTTTCTCGTTGCGCAGTTCCGCGATGATGTCGTAAATCTCGCGTCGCACCTGCGGGTCCAGCCCGGACGTTGGCTCGTCAAAAAATAACACCTTCGGATCGTTGACCAGCGCCATCGCCAAAGCCAGGCGCTGCTTTTGCCCGCCGGAAAGCTGGCTGTAGAACGCGTTGCGCTTTTCTTCCAGTCCGAAGCGTTTCAGCAATTCTTCGGGCTTCCGGCGCCGGCGATAAAAACTCGCAAACAGCCGCAGCGCTTCCATCACTCGCAGCTTGTCGGGAAGGGAAGTCGCCTGCAGTGCCGCGCCGATTTCGTGCTTCAGTTCTTGCGGATTTTTCTGTGGATCCAGGCCGCACACCGACACTCGCCCGGAATCCGGCGTGCGCAACCCTTCGACCATTTCCACCGTGGTGGTTTTTCCGGCTCCGTTGGGCCCCAGCAGGCCGAACACTTCGCCTTCTTCCACCGTAAAGCTGACGCCACGCACGGCTTCTACATCTCCGTAGCGTTTTTTCAGATTTTCAACCTGCAGGATGGAGCTCGGCATGAACAAGAGATTATCGCACAGGTGCGTAATCCCTTCGTTAAGGGAAGGGATAAGCTAAGCGAGCCAAAGACGAGAAGTAGGGATTAGTGGTTCCAGTGATTAACTTCGCGATTTCACTTTGTTTCCAGCGATTATTTTTCTGGATTTGGCATCCGGCTTCTTCGACACAGGCTTCCAGCCATGCGCTTTCACGTCCACGCGCGATTCCGCAATCTGTACGCCTTCGCTTTCCAGCAGCTTTTTCTGCAGCATCGCGTACGGTCCGCGAATCAGGATTTTCCCGCGCTCGCCAACCACCCGGTGCCACGGTATCCCTCTGCCCGATGGAGTCGCGGCCATCGCCCGGCCGGCGCTTCGTGCTCCGCCTGGTAATCGCAGGGCGCGAGCCAGCGCCCCATACGTTAGAACCCTTCCGCGGGGAATTTGTTGCACCAGTTGGTAAACGGGATCCCAGGACATCGCCATGTTCTCCAAAGTGAGAAAAGCTACAGTACGGTCCGCGGCCCGCACGATACAACAAACGATGCAGCAAGACAAAATTCCCGCAGTGGGGTTTAACGAAGTGAAAGCAGCGCGGCACAAAAAACACGCTGTGGTAAAGGTGATGAAACAAAACAAAAAAAGTCGATAAGCGATTTGAACGCAGAACAGTTATTTTACCGTTACTGATTGGATGCACCGCTTCTGAACCTGCAATTCCAGATTGACCGTGTAGTGGAAGAGAAATACACTACAGATAACGGGGCTGTCGTACGAGGTAATCGTCATGGCTTTCGTCCGCCGCAAAGGAAATGTCTTCTATCTGGTGCACAACGTGCGCCACGGCGGAAAAGTGCAACAGCTTCATCTGGCCCGTCTCGGAAAGCGCGCGCGCATCACCGATCAGGTGGTTCGCGAAGTTTCCAAAAAACATCCCTTCATCGATCTCAATTGGCGTTCTCTGCGCGAGCAGTTGAACAGCAGGCTGGATCTCGCGGATGCGGACTCTCCGACCGTGCAACAACTCGTGTCCAACCTGCGAACTCTCAATCTCGATCTGGCGGATGTGTTTCCGCCGATGTTCCGGATTTCTGAATCGCCCGTCGTGGCTCAGGAGTTGCTCCTGCAATTGCGGCTCCTGCAGTCCACGCTTCAGGTCAAGCTCGATCAATTTGACCGCAGCGGCGTGCGATTTGGTAACGCGTCCTCGCTTTTGCGGGGCGCCAGGAGGCGGTCATGAGCACATCCATTCTTCCACTCGATCCCAGTAAGCGCAGCACCGGCACGCTCGATTTCGAGACGTCGTTGCGCTCGAAAATCGTTGGCCAGGAAGAAGGAGTCCAGGCGTTGGTCGAGCTCTACCAGGTCTTCTGCGCCGGATTGAATTCACCGGGCCGCCCGGTCGGAAATCTTTTGCTCCTCGGGCCCACCGGCTCCGGAAAAACGCGCATCGTGGAAGCTGCCGCGGAAATTCTGTTCGGCGACTCCCGCGCGATCATCAAAGTAGACCTGTCTCTTATACACATC
>CAXMLS010000447.1:0-6252 GCA_964194235.1 uncultured bacterium
GCTTGTCGAAATCGGCGGGATTCGGCTCGTCTTTGGCCACCATCTTGTAGACCATCCAGTTGGAGCCCAGAATCATGGGCGGTCCAACGTCGCCCGCCTTCATCGGAAAGGCTTCTCCAAGCTGCTTCCCGCTTGCCGCACCGGAAATAGAATCGGCTCGGGAGATGGGGTCACTGGTCTTGGGGTCCAAACCGAGGGCTTTCGCCGCAGCGTCAAACTTCTCCCCAGCCTTGAGGCGTTTGGTCAGATCGTCCGCTTTGGCCTTGGCCAGTTTAGTGGACTCTGCTTCCTTCAATTCAGTAACGACCTGCTCGCGTACTTCTTCGAGCGATCCCTGGTGCGCGGGAATAATCTGCTTCACGGAAAGAACGACATAACCGCGATCGGTACGCAACGGGAGGCTCAGTTCGCCTTGACGCAGCCGGAAGAGCGCATCCTTCACTTCCTTCGAATTCCCCAGCTCCAACACCGGGTCAGTGGCGCTGACCGGGCGTGTTTCGGATACATTCAGGTGATACTGCTTGGCGAGATCGTCCAGCGAGGTCTTGTTGGACTTCCGTATTGCGGAGGCGAGGTGATCCGCCGTATCGCTGGCCTGCTTGTCGGCGGCTTCTAGCGCCATGGGAACGCGGATCGAGTCTTTGATTTCGTCGAAAGTCTTCGTGCGCGCGGTTTCTTTTTCCAGGACTTTAATGATGTGGAAGCCGTACTGCGTGCGCACCAGTCCGGACATCTGTCCTTTATCCAGCCCGAACGCGGTCTTTTCGAATTCCGGCACCGTTTGTCCCTGGGTGATCCAACCGAGGTCGCCACCTTTATCCTTGGTGCCGGGATCCTGGGAATACTTCTTGGCCAGGTCTTCGAACTTTGCGCCCTTCTTCTGCGCCTGCTTCAGCACGTCGTCGGCGGTCTTTTTGATTTCTTCCACTTCGGCGTCGGTCTTGCCCACGGTCATCAGGAGGATGTGCTCCACGTGCACGCGGTTGGGCACCTGATATTGCTGAATGTTGGATTGATATTGCGCTTTCAATTGATCGTCGGAGATTTGAATGTTGTTACGCATCTGCGTGGTGTCCAGTAATGCGTAACGCACCACGCGCTTTTCCAGCACCTGATACTTCGATTTATTTTTCTCGTACGCCGCCTTGATGTCCGCATCGCTCGGAGTGACTTTGGCCGCCAGCTCCTCCGGCCTGATCACCACGTAATCGAGTTTGATCTTTTCATTCTTGTAGCGGTACTCGTCCTGCAGCTCCGCTGGTCCTACGCTGATTCCATCGGTGACGCTCTTGCGAAATTTTTCTTCGAGCAATCCCTGGCGGATCAGCTCTTCAAATACCGGCACCGTAAGTTGAAAGCGCCCCTGCACTTCGGCCGAATAACGATCCATACCCACGAACGTGCCGCCCGTGAACGCCGCCGGCACATACTGGCGAATGCGGTCAGCGCGCTCCTGATCGCTAACCGAAACTCCCAGCCGTTTGGCCTCGTACTCAATTTCTTTCTGAAACACCAATTGGTTCAGAATCTGGCTGGCATACAGCGATTCGAGGGGCTTCGGCACCTGGTTGCGCTGCGATATCTGCGCGAGCTGCTGGCGTACTTCGCCTAGCGTGACAGTCTGATCGCCCACTCTGGCCACGGTATCCGTGGCCGCTTCGCCGGTCCCGGGCGTCTGGGGCACAAGGTACAGCAGCATGCTCCCGCCAAGGACGGCGACTACCACGCCAAGGAATATGCGGTACCCAAGCTTATTGTCTTTTGCAGCCATCCTGTGAGTCTCCCACGTCGCCGGACAAACGACAAATTATAGGAGATACAACCTCGTCTCTCAATGACAATCGTGCATCGGCACGCAAAGGTGGTTCGCAAAAGCTGGTACCTAGGCGCGTTCCCGACCTGTTCTTCCGTACATGTTCGCATTCGCTATTTGCAATTTGACTACCAGCGGCCAGCCCAGTTCCACCGCGCGCAAATCGCTGTGTTAGATTTCAAAATCGGAGCAATAACCACCAAATCTTGTGAGCGTACAAGCACCCATCGACCCGAAACATGCCGCGGCCACGAACAAGGCTCCGCGTGTGGAAGTCTATTGGACTGCGGTCACCTATAAAACGGTCATCGTGTACGTGATGATCGCCATCGCCCTGCTGCTTGGCGCGGTGCATCTGATCTTGCCGGATCTGTATTCTTCCATCTACCACAAAGTCTCCAATGCCATCAGCGCGCCGGACACCGAAGGCGTGGCCATCTCGCAGATGCAGGCCAAGTTTGTGAACCTCGACGGCAAAGTTCAGATTAAAAAGGTCAATTCGGTTCAGTGGGTCACCGCCGACTACAAGACGTCGCTGGACAAAGGCGATTTTGTGCAGACCGGCTCCGACAGCGCGGCACGCATCACGTTCGCCGACGGCACGACGTACACGGTCAAGTCCGATACGCTGGTGACGGTGGAAGAAAATTCCATGGCCAGCAACAAACCGACCAGCGTGGCTGTGCGTATCAGCACCGGTTCCGTCGATCTCGCCACGCCGAACTGGACTTCGCCGGATTCCAAGGCCGCCGTCAACGTGGAAGACGCCAGCGCGCAGATTCGCCAGAATAGCCGCGCATCGGTTAAGAACGATCCGCAGAGTAACAACCACGAAATTTTGGTTTCTGCCGGGTCCGCGGAAGTACAACGCGGCGATCAGAAAATTGAGCTGACGCAATGGGAGAAAGCCAGCTTCCCCACCGGTGGTCCGATCAAGAAGTCCAACGTGTTAGCGCCGCCGTCTCTGGTGGAGCCGCTTAACCTGGCGCCCATCATCAACGAAAAGCCAAAAATTTCGCCCGTGCACTTCGAGTGGAAAGCGGTGCAGGACGCCGTTTCTTACACCATACGCGTCAGCACTTCGACGTCGTTCCATACGCTCGCGAAACAAGCGAAGGTTTCCGGCACCTCGACGGACATTACCGGCCTCGATCCCGGCGATTATTTCTGGAACGTCACCGCGCAGGACGCCAAGAAACAAACCAGCGAGGTCAGCGAAACGTTTCAGTTCACGCTGGTGGCGCAGGGAAAATCCCAGGACATGATTCTGGAAATTGACGGCACACAGCTGCACGGCCGCGTCGCGGAAGTGGTGGGACGCACCGAGCCCGGCGCCGCATTGATTGTGAATGGCCAGTCGGTGCCGAATATCGCGGCCGACGGCACGTTCCGTCATTTCACCGAGCCGCTCGAGCCCGGGCAGCACACCATTTCGATTATCGGTTCGAACCGCCGTGGCGGCACGGCGAAGCAGCAAGTCTCGATCGTGGTGCCGAAGTAGTCGTTGGTTCTTTGCGTTGCTCGCAACGTGAGCGGAGAATGGGACCAGAGCTTGGGTTTTCTTGAATATTTTTAGCAGGTGCCGGAATTTTTCGTGGGGGAGACGGGGGAATGAATAAGAACGGGTACAACTTACGGTCGATCTTCAGTTTATTTTCCTCCGACCTTGCCATTGATCTGGGCACCGCCAACACGCTGGTGTTTTCCGCCGGCAAAGGCATCGTGGTTAACGAGCCTTCCATCGTCGCGATCAATAAATCCACCGGTGAAGTCGTGGCCGTCGGCCGCGAAGCGAAAGAAATGCTGGGCCGCACTCCCGGGAACGTGGTGGCCATCAAGCCCATGAAGGACGGGGTCATCGCGGACTTCAAAGTCACCGAAAAGATGCTCACTTATTTTATTCAGAAGGCGCACAACCGCCGCGTACTGGTGCACCCGCGCATCGTGATCGGCGTGCCCAGCGAGATTACGCCGGTGGAAAAACGCGCGGTGCAAGATTCGGCATATCGCGCGCGCGCCAGCGAAGTTTATCTGGTTGAGCAAGCCATGGCCGCTGCGATTGGCGCGGGCCTGCCTATCGAAGAGCCTTCGGGAAACATGGTGGTGGACATCGGCGGCGGAACTACGGACATCGCCGTCATTTCCATGAGCGGCATCGTGTATTCGCGTTCCGTGCGCGTGGCGGGGAACGAGATGGACGAAGCGGTCATGCAGTACCTCAAGCGCAAATACAATTTGCTCGTCGGAGAACGTACCGCGGAACAAATCAAAATGGAAATTGGCTCCGCGTATCCTTTGGAAAAGCCGCTGACCATGGAAGTAAAAGGACGCAACCTGATCGAAGGTGTCCCGCGCACCGTGACCATCGACGACAGCGAAATCCGCGAATCCTTGGGCGAATGCGTCGCTACAATTTTAAATGCGGTGCGCGTAGCGCTCGAACGGACGCCGCCCGAACTTTCCGCCGACATCAGCGACCGCGGCATCGTTTTGACCGGAGGGGGCGCACTGCTGAAAAATCTCGACAAGCGCATCCGCGAAGAAACCGGATTGCCGGTGTCCATCGCCGACGATCCGCTCGCCTCAGTCGTTCTGGGCACCGGAAAAATGTTGAGCGACTTCCGATTGCTGCGCCAGGTGTGCATCGATTAATTTTTCGGCGGCCGGTCCATGGAATTCGGCCAGTACAATTCAGCCAATCGATCTTTGTTGGCAGAATAATGGGAAGCGCATCATCATCAGCGGTACAAAGATATTGAATTTCAAACAACATGGTCGCCATACCCTCTCGGCATAGATCTCTCGTCCTGCTTACCGGCGTAGTGCTGCTGCAAATTCTGCTACTGGCTTTGCAGATCAAGCGCGATTCCGAAGGC
Source organism: uncultured bacterium (assembly GCA_964194235.1). Lineage (GTDB taxonomy): Bacteria > Acidobacteriota > Terriglobia > Acidiferrales > UBA7541 > Acidiferrum. The sequence continues at coordinate 4,690 of CAXMLS010000447.1, forward strand.
CGATTGATTCGCGTGTGGACCGTGGGCGCTTTTTCGCCTTTCGAACGCGCCGGCGTGCACGGCATCGGACACATTCGCGACACCTGGCATCATTATTTTGCGCTGCAACATACTTCCCGAGACAACGAAGCGCTGCGTCGCGAGAACGACGAATTGAAAATGCAGGTCAATCAACTGCAGAGCAAAGCCATCGAGGCCGACCGCCTGGCGTTGCTCTTGAATTTTCGCAAATCCCATCAGAACGTGCCCATGCTCGGCGCGCGCGTGATTGCCACCAGCGCCGGGACCGCCAGCGCCACCATCGTGCTGGATCGCGGCATAAAAGACGGCATCAAGAAAAACATGGGAGTGATCACGCCGGAAGGTGTGGTGGGTAAAGTTGTTGAAGTTTACGCGGACAACGCCGAAGTGCTTCTACTAACCGACAAAGACAGCGGCGTCGGCGCGATGCTCGGCAATTCCCGCATTCAAAGCCCGGTGGGCGGCACTGGGGAGCCGCTGCTGGCCATGAAATACGTGGCCAACGACGACACCGTGAACCTCGGAGAGCGCGTGGTCACCAGCGGGATGGACAAGATTTTTCCTCGCGATCTTCCCATCGGCATCATCACCGATATCAAGCCCGGCAATCCTTTTAAAAGCATTCGCGTTCGTCCCGCCGCGAATCTGGAGCGCCTGGAAGAGGTGATCGTTCTGCTTAGCCTGCAGCCGCTGCAGCTTAAGCAGGAGCCGGAACCGGAACCGGCGAAATCCTCGGCGAACATGAAGCCCGCGAGCGGCGCGTCGGCAACGAATTCGCCGGTCAGTGCGCCGACTGGCGCGCCAACTACTGCGCCTGCGACCGCGCCAATCACCACAACTTCCGATGCGGTTCCGGTCACGCCCCAATGAGCGACACTTTCGATATTCGCAGCATGGAATCGCACATCGAGGTGCACAAGTTCCGCGGCGGCGCGATCTTCGGCGCCACGATTCTGGCGCTGATGTTTCAGGCATTCGTGCCGGTTTATTTCGTGCAGTCCACGCTGTGCGACCTGCCGCTGTTGATCACCATTTATTTCGGTTTAAGCCGCCGCAATCCGTCCACCGGGCTTTTGCTGGGCATGCTGATCGGCCTGCTACAGGACAGCCTCAGTGGCCCCACCGTTCCGCTCGGATTGTACGGGATTGCAAAAACGGTGATCGGCTACCTCGCGTCTTCCATCGGAGCGCGTCTGGACACCGAGCATCCCGCCGCGCGCTTCGCTCTCACGGTGATTTTTTTCGGCTTGCACCAGGGCATCGTGATTCTCACACGCCGTATTCTTCTGGCGCAGTCCACGCCGTGGTTCACCATGCACCTGGCGGTCGGCGCGCTGGTCAACGGCATCGTCGCGGTATTTCTGTTCATGCTTCTGGATCGATTGCGTAGAACCTGATCGCAATCACACATCACCGACAACTAGCTTATCCATTACCAAATCCGTGCCTGCGGCAGGCAGGCCCGCACGCAACTGCGGCGTGTTGGGCACCCAAAAACGTTCGGCACTCTTAGACACAATAATAACTGTCTCTTATACACAT
>CAXMLS010000448.1:0-1601 GCA_964194235.1 uncultured bacterium
AGATGTGTATAAGAGACAGCAGTTAGCTTGACCGGCTCGCGAATTCCGATGTGACAGGATTCGCATCGGTCTACGATATTGGCGTCTGGAACGTTTATTTGTAGGATTTTCGGTGTCCAGGTTTCGGTCTTGTCCTGCAGGCCTGCGAGTTGCGACGACGTCAAGCTCACCATTCGGTCGGCAAGGTAGGCGTCGAGCTTTTCCTTGTCGTCGTTCACCGGCTTGATCACTTCTCCAAGTTCCGCCGTCAGATTGGTGCGCTCGTTTTTCAGCTCGTTGTAAGCTTCTTCGAGCTGATCGTAGTTGTATTTCTGCTTGTTGCCGTCGGGGTATTCAACCGTAGTGACTTCTTGTTTGTACTTGTCTAGGTCTTTTTGCCTGCTCTGTTTTGAGGATGTGCTGGTCTCGGTCTCGATGGCATAGGTGGAGGCGTTCACGAAAGCGCGCCGGTCAGTGAAGACATTCTGTGCGGCGAGGATTCGGGTGCTCAAGTTGCGCAGCTTCTCGTTAAGTTCTCCTACTCGGGTGGCCGCGTTCCGGTTGGATCGCTCGTAGGCCTGTTTCAGCGACTGATAGTCGGCACTGCTTTCGATGTCCTTCTGCGAATCACTCGAGTGGGAGCGCGCGGTTTTCAAGAATGCAGCGTAACGATTCTTCCACTGGTGCTGGAAAGCTTTCCATGGACGCTGGCCGAAGTCTTCGTCCCACAAAGCCCAGAACAACGTGGCCATCAAGACGATCATCGCCACGACGTAATGTGGCGCGAGCGACTTGCCGACTACCGGGTCGTCTTCGGGGATGGGCTTATCGGGCACCAGTCCCTCCTAAACGTTGAACCATGGAGTGATCCACACGTACTTGATGTGGAACAGGAGACGCAAGAGCATCTTGATGGGCAATCCGAGCATGGTGAGCAGGAAGACCATCATGATGGAATACTGCAGCAAGCTTTTTCGCTGGTAGTTTTTCGGGTCGAAGCGGCGGTAAAAGGCGTGAACGAGAAATCCGGCGATGGCGAAGAAGCCGCCGACCACAACTGCGCCGAAGATACCTTTAGCCCAATTGGAGGTGATGCCGAAGAGGTCCGGCAAGTCGCGGTTTACTTCGTAGATTAGGCGGTTATGATCCCAAGTTTGTCCGGGCCAGAACCACTGCCAGCCGGGTCCGCGAATGAAGGTACCGATGATGATCATCGAGACCCACAAGACGATGAAGCCGAAAAGAAATACGCCGATCGCAAACTTGCGCTGCTTCCACGTATAATACCCTGCCCCTAAGGGGTTGGTGTCAACGTAGGGAATCACCATCAGGCCGATGATGATGAGCGTGGGCATGACCACTCCTGCAATCCAAGGGTCGAAGTAAACCAGCATTTCCTGGAGGCCGAGGAAATACCACGGAGCCTTCGCGGGGTTCATGGTGAGGTTGGGATTTGCCGGTTCTTCCAGCGGCGCGTTCAAGGTTATGGACCAGACCATCAGGATGATGGTGACGATGATGGCGGCGAGGAATTCCACGCGGAGGAGAAATGGCCAGACGTGAATTTCTTTCTGCCAGCCAGGCTTAAAGGGCCAGGCTTTGCGGCTGTCTCTTATACACAT
>CAXMLS010000449.1:0-6083 GCA_964194235.1 uncultured bacterium
CCCAGCCACAAGCCCCTTTCCGCAACGGCAACGCCGGCAAGGGTTCACTTCGCGGTCCGGGCCTTACAGTGCTTAACCTTTCGCTGTCCAAGGAATTTGTAATCACGGAGGGAAAGACGCTAGAACTTCGCTGGGAAAATTTCAACGCGCTCAACCATGTGAACCTGGCTTTGCCGGGAAATCAAGTGGACACTTCAAACGCTGGTCAGATTACTTCCACGTCCAACGCGATGCGCCAAATGCAGCTAGGCCTGCATTTCCGCTTCTAAAGGGAGCACGGCTCGAAGTCGCGATTGAGGAGCCGGAAAAATTCCGGCTCCAGTTCCAACTTTTGACTCTGTCAAATTATGTTTACTCTCGCCATCCTGGCTGCGGCTTTGACTGCGGGGACCGCATGCTCAAAACCTACGCCGAGCCAGGAGGTGGGCAATTACATCACGCCCGGCGTGCTCGGTGACGTCGTCTATAAGAACGAGCTGACTTTGGATGCCTACGCTCCAGAAGGTCCACCACGGCCAGCGGCACTTATCATTCATGGTAGCTCGGGGAACAAACGCACCCATTTGACGCAACTTTTCGATCCGCTAGTCCGCGCGGGCTTCGATTGGTTCTCGGTCGATTACCGAACGCTTAAAGATGTGGAGGAAGCCGTCCGCTTTATCCGCTGTCCGGGGCGATTCAATATTACGAACGTGATGTTCGTAATCGGAGAAGATACCGGAGGTGAAATTGCCCTTCAACTCGCGGCGCACGGCGGTTTTCAAGGCGTCGCGACCTTCGGAATCAAACTTAGCGCGCCATTCGCTGCGACCGTGCTTAGCGAACAAACGCCCCGTCGGGATTTGCCCACCGTACCTGTACATATGTTTCACGGCACCGATGATGAAGAATCGCCGTTAACGCAAGTGCAGACGCTCTGCAAGAAAATGCCGCAATGTGTCCTGCATTCCATTCCAGGAGGAATACACCAGTTCGAGAACTGGCATCCGGATCAATGGTTTTGGAAAGAGGATCTGACTGCCTGGTTGCGAGGAGATCGCCACGGCTTGTGGAAGGACATCGCCTACGCGCGCCCCAATGGGCGGGAACTGTTGATGGACGCTTACATTCCGGATGGTAGCGGGCCGTTTCCAGCAGCTATCGTTATTCACGGCGGCGGGTGGGAGGCCGGTGACAAGGTCACATATATTTCTCCAATATTCGAGCCTCTTGCGCGAGCACGCATCGCATGGTTTTCCATCGACTACCGGCTGACGCCGTACGTCCACGTTCCGGAGCAACTCGATGACGTACGCTCCGCGATACGCTTTGTTCGTCAGCACGCCGACCGCTTCCACATCGACGCGAACCGCCTCGCCCTGATCGGTGAATCCGCTAGCGGTCACCTCGTGACGCAAGTGGCCTCGGAGCCTTGTTCCGATTGCCAGGCGCAAGCGGTGGTTTCCTTTTACGGTGTGTACGATTTCACTCGCTGGTCGCAGGGTGAGGAATGGCAGCGTAAAACATTTACGCGGCTCTTCGGAGACGAAACGCCAGACGCAGCCGAGCGATTTTCGCCGCTTGGACACGTCACTTCCAATTTGCCGCCAATGCTGCTCATCCAGGGAACCAAGGACGAGCTTTATCGGGGCACCCTGGATTACGCAGCGCAGTTGAAGAATGCCGGCGCGAACTATGAGCTGGTTCTCGTCGAAGGTGCGCCGCATGGGATGGAAAACTGGGAAGGCCACCCTGAGTGGGCATTCTACAAGCAGAAAATGACAAATTGGTTGTTGGCCGTTTTCAATCGTCGTTAGTGTGGGAGGATTAAACTTCGTGACAAGAATTCAATCACGCACGTTTTGTATTTTGACCAGTTCACTGTATTTTTTCTCGATAGCTTTTCGTGCTGGCGCAATTACTTCCGGTTCCGAGACCGCGCCGTCCGTCCCCACGCCGCAAAACCGCCATGAAACGCAACTGCCATTGGCTCCGCCAAGCCCAGACTTCGACGATCGATACAAGGCCGACATTATGGTTTTTGTCGCTCATCCCGATGACGAAACTGAAGTGAGCGCGTATCTCGCCAGAGCGATCTATGACGAACACAAACGCGTAGCGGTGGTTTTTGGAACGCGCGGAAACTCCGGTGGTAATGCCATGGGTTACGCACAGGCAGCGTCTTTGGGCGAACAACGAGAGATCGAAGCTCGGCGTGCTTGTGCGTACCTCGGTATCACGAATGTATGGTTCCTCGACGGACCCGATACCGCTTCGCAGAACGTACTGTACTCGCTTGAAACTTGGAACCACGGCTCGGCGCTTGGCCGGGCTGTTCGCTTGATGCGCCTCACGCGGCCTGAAGTAGTGATGACGTGGCTGCCAGATTACGTTGCTGGCGAAAACCACGGTGACCACCAGGCTTCTGGCGTCATTGCCACTGAAGCATTCGACCTGGCGGGTGATCCCACGCAGTTCCCGGAACAAATATCTGCGCCCCGCAATCGCGAGGACATCGGCAATCTGACCGAAGGGTTGCATCCCTGGCAGCCGAAGAAAATCTATTATTTCTCGGACGCGTCGCATCACGAATTCCTTGAAGGCCAGGGACCGGAATATTCGACGATGCCGGAGTCACCCGCGCGCCACCTCCCCTATTACCGCATCGCCGCCGAAGAGATGGCGTTCCATTTAACGCAAGGCGATACCGGGCAGGATGCAAAGAAAGCGCTGGCCGCTGGTAAGTTCGAAGCGTTTCAGCAACCGGTACGCCTCATTCTCGGCAAATCGCTGGTAGGCGGCACAGCGAAGGACGATATTTTCGAGGGCGTTCGCCCCGCAGCGATTCGCTTTGCTTCGGTTCGCGGATATGAGCCGGAAATGCATGAAGGAATTTCGATCGAACTGGGAGGTCCGTGGCAGTTTTATCGTGATTTCTGGAAAGCTCACAACATCGAGCACCTCGCCGAATTGTTGACCACGCCTGAAGTGAGCATCCAAGCGGGAGCGACGTTGCACATTCCTTTACTTATTAGAAATGACTCGGCAGAGCCGGCAGAGGTGACCCTGATCGCAGAGCTTCCCCAGAATTCCACGGAGAAGAACGGTACCGCCCGCTATCAGGTCGCTGCTCATGACGTTTACCCGATCGAAGCCGCTGTGGTGCTGGCGCCCGCCAAAGCTCAAGACTGGCGAGAGATTTCCTGGACGGCTGAATCGAAGGGGATAACGATGAACTCGATTAAATTGCGCGTCAACGTAACTTCGGATGGCGGACTGCCGCAGTAGGTTTATAAATGGTTCATTCGGGACAATTGACGAGACCCTTCCGTCGCGCCGGGGAAATGTTTTACAGGGCCGACGCGGCTCAATGTAAGTCGTCAGGGAAGCACATTGCTCCTGTTTAGCGGATGCGGGACGTAGCCTTCTGCCTGCGCGTATCCACTTTCCACGCCACGGAAACGAGTGATTTCCTCTTCCAACGGGTACCACTTGTCCGGCTGCTGCGATGCGTGGGCGTAGCAAGCCGCGCGTTTGCGAGATAAGACCGCGGAAATATCAACAAATTCCGTCGGCGTGAACATCATGGTGTCTTCCGCAATCCCATAATAATAAAAGGCTGATTTTTGGCCGGATTGCAGCCACGTATCGAGAACCAGAGCCGAGAGCGCGCAGTGATCGCGATGGCGGTCGATGGGCCATTGCGCCAACACCACGTCTGGCTTTTCTGCGTCGAACAGTTTGCGAAACTCATCGTAATGCGCTTTATCGACAATCGCGCGGCCATCATACTGTTCCACAAACGCCGCGCGAGCTTTAAGTATTTCGCAGGCGGTCGCAGCTTCGGCGGTGCGTATATCCCCGCAGTCCTGCAATTTATGTTGCCCGCAATAGCCTTGCCCGCGATTTAAGTACATCAGCACGACATCGTGTCCCAGGTCTGTGTAGCGCGCGATGGTGCCGCCGCAGCCGCATTCCGGATCCCCGGGATGCCCTCCGGTGACCATCACTCTAAGTTTGCGCACGCTGGGTTTTTGCGAAGCAGATTGCTCGTCAGCCAGCACGCCGATGGCTGGCATTCCCATGGCAACGCCGGAAAATACTTTGCCTGCGGTTATCAAAACTTCCCGTCGCGTTATTCCCAACTAGTACCCCCTCTAGGTCTTGCGGTCAGCAATCAGTGGTTTGGAGTAATCGAACTTCTCCATACAATAACGCAATGACCATGCCAAGGACACCAGGGTATTTCCCCCTACCGGGCAAGCGCCATTTTCATGTACTTATCGCTCCCTTGATCCTGCTCATCCTCGCATGGCCCGCAGACGAACGTGCGCAATCTTCGCCCCCAGGGAAAAGTATCGAACTATCGGAAAGTCTCTCGCGGATCGTTGACAAGCTTGTAGAAAAAAATACCGAACGCGCCGAAGCGCTGCAGCGCTACAAAAACAGACGCTACTATCGCTTGAATTATACGGGGTTCCCCATTTCGCTGAACGCCGAAATGGTTGTCGACATGATTTACGACGCGCCCGCGACAAAAGAATTCACGATTATTTCTCAGGCCGGCCCTCAATGGATCATCGACCGGATTTTCAAACGGCTCCTTAAAGCCGAGCAAGAAGCTTTGAATGAGAAGAACCGGGAACGCGTTGCGCTTAACGCGCACAATTATGAATTTAGCGCTCTTGAGAGGGAAAACACCGATGATGGCTGTTCTTACGTCGTCACAGTGCAGCCCAGAGTGCCCGACAAGCTTCTCTACCGCGGACGGATCTGGGTGGATAGCAAGGACTTCGCTGTTTGCCGTATCGATGCGGAACCCGCCAAGAATCCGTCCTTGTGGATTAAGAAGACCGAGATTCATCACTCGTATTCAAAAATAGGGGATTTTTGGCTTCCTTCGCAGAACGAATCGATTTCTACCTTGCGCGTCGGCGGACACGCCGTCCTGACGATCAAATATCAGGACTATGAAATCCTGGCGGCACGCCCGCCTCAAGCAAATGAAGCTAGTCAGTCACCGGATAAGCTCGCGGTACCCAATCGTTTTCGATGAGAATTAGAATTTGTCGACGATGAATGGCCAAAGCCCGGGGGCGCGCTGACTTTTTTCTATATCTTAAACTCCTAACACCCCGCGATATCTTAGAGGCGATAGAGAACGCTGCATTACCCAAACGTCAAATTAGCCGCTCTTGTTACACCTTCATCTTTAATTGCGGAAATGCATCTTCAATCTCGCGGCTGATCGCCAGAAGTTTTATTTCTGCTTGCATAATATGTTGTTGAACCTGGCACCAACGGCGGTATCCGTCGGCTGTGTTCAGATTTACGTCAGGCACATCGGGGTGCGCTTGTCTCGCGAGCGCGACAAGCTCGGCATCGTCGAATTGCTTTAACTCATCACGGGCGGCGTAGTACTCGGCCTGGATAGCCTTATCTTCCGGCGAAACCTCATCACGAAGCCCTGGGTGAACGAGCACGCGCCAGTCGGAATGCACCTTCGCGATCTGCCAACGCATCAGTATTGCTTTATCTTTCTGTGAATACATCGACGTTCATCCCGGGTTCAGGGAGCGCTGTGCACCATAGACTATAACCCTTGAATGGCCGCTACACGGAAAATTCGTCAACACCAGCAATCACTATTTACGTGACTTGAACGAAACATTCAGGTGAATTCAAGCCCAGAACAGCTGTGGTGAATGGAACAAAACCCTAAAAGGGTAGTGGCGAACCGCCGTGATGAATTTGTTCTAGATATCTCAGGATTCTGGTTGTTCGCGTTTTCGCAATAACGTCTTCAGCTGATCAACGTCAACTTGTAATGCTTCGACTGCGAGACATAGCTCTGATAGCCCGGTGATTAAGTCCCACTTTGCCGGTTCTGTTTGCCGGTTTGTTTGGTCCTTTGCATCCTCGAAGATGCGCTTCGCAACTTCATTGTGAGATGGCATGGTCCGCACCCCTCGCCAGAAATGACCCATAAGCGCTGGCCTATTGTTGGGCGAGCTTAATGTAATCGAAAGCCTGAGTAAACCCGGAACTGGAGGCGTTCCTTCCAACGCTGGTGAACACAAAGGCGACGTTGCCTGCAGGCAACG
>CAXMLS010000450.1:0-5087 GCA_964194235.1 uncultured bacterium
AGGGTGACAGAATTACGTTGCTACAACAGCGATTCATGCTGGCCAGGAACGTTGGCTTCGATGTTGTGCAGGCACCTACCACGCCGGACCAGCACATTGCGGAAGAGATCAAAAGCGCAGCCGATAAAGCCGGTATTGGTATTGATTCTGTGATGAACCAGGCTCACTGGGAATTCCCGCTGTCATCCAGCGACCCTGCCACTGTTGAGAAGAGCCTTGCTGGAATGCGCACTTCCTTGCACAACGCAAAGCTTTGGGGCTCCGATGTCGTGCTGCTCGTCCCGGGAGTTGTAAATCGCCAGACCTCTTACCTTCGATGCGTGGGTTCGCTCGCAGAAGAAGATTCGCAAGCTCATTCCTCTCGCTGCGGAAATGAAAGTGGTCATTGCGATTGAGGAAGTTTGGAATACGTTTCTCCTAGGTCCACTGGAGATGGCGACGTACCTTGGTGAGTTCAAAAGTCCCTGGGTGAAAGCCTGGTTCGATGTTGGGAACGTACTCTTATACGGCTACCCGCAGGATTGGATTCGAACCTTGGGGCAAGAGCATTGTGAAAGTCCATGTCAAGGATTTCAAACGCAAGGAAGATGGCTACGCATGGGTAAACCTTGGTGATGGCGATGTGGATTGGCCTGAAGTGCGCCAGGCGTTTGCCGATATTGGCTACATGGGGAGCGTCACCGTTGAACTTGACGGCGGCGATGAAGCCTACCTTCGCGATGTAAGCCGCCGCGTAGACTGGCTGGTTCTGGGCCGCGCATAGCACGGCCCCAATTGGATTTCGGGCCGGCTTATGGTTATCCACTTTCCGGCGTACTCGCCGACTACGGCTACAATCCGCTCGTGCTTGGCGTGAAGGTCGGGCGCTAAGGAGTCAGCCGAAATCCTGGTTCCCCCAGTTTGTTTGGGTTGATAGAATGCAAAAAATTCATAGCAATGAATCATAAAGTTGATTTGAAAAACCTGAAGCTTTCGAGTAACGTTACCGCACCATGTTGAGCTTCACTCGCAAGACCAGCGTTTGTTGTTGTCGTCAGCAAATGACGGCCATGGCCGCTGTGTCTTCTTCGAGTGGAGAGCAACGCTACTAAGCGACTTTACTCCAAGATTATATTGCGCCCACCGCCGCCGGATGCCCGGATCGGTGGGTTTTTTATTTTTAGCGAGGTTTATTTTGCAAATACCAGAAAGCACCATCGCGGCGCAGGATTCGCCGGCCACTGTTACTGAGCGGAGCCTGCCCCTTCCTTACGCGAGACTGAATCATCTGCGGACACTGGAGTCGGAGAGCATCTACATTCTGCGCGAAGCGGTAGCTGAGTTTGCGCATCCGGTGATGCTGTATTCCATCGGCAAAGACTCCTCAGTCATGCTCCGACTGGCGCAGAAAGCATTCTTCCCCGGGAACATCCCGTTTCCGCTGCTGCACATCGACACGAGCTACAAATTTCCCGAGATGATCGAATTTCGGGACCGTTATCCGCTCCAGATCGGAGCGGAACTCATCGTTCATAAGAACCAAAAAGCCCTGGACGAGGGAGCGAATCCGGTTTCCCTGGGCACACAAAAATGCTGCGGGTTGTTGAAAACGAAATCGCTTTTGGACGCACTCGCCGAGGGCGGTTTTGACGCGGCGTTCGGCGGAGCGCGGCGCGACGAGGAAAAATCGCGCGCCAAGGAAAGAATCTATTCGTTTCGCGACTCCCTGGGCCAGTGGGATCCGAAAAACCAGCGCCCGGAACTGTGGAACATTTTCAACTCGCGAATCGATAAAGGCGAGAGCATCCGGGTGTTTCCGATTTCAAATTGGACGGAACTGGACATCTGGCGCTACATCCAGGTGGAACAGATTCCCATCGTGCCGCTGTATTTCGCGCGCGAGCGAGAAGTTGTGCTCAGAAATAATTCCATCGTAGTGATTCACAGCCCGCAGCAGCTTTTGCGGGGCGAGAAAACAGAAATGCTGAGATGCCGGATGCGATCGCTGGGGTGTGTTCCTTGCACCGGAGCCATCCGTTCGGACGCGGATACCGTGCCGAAAATTATTGAGGAGATGGCTTCGTTTCGTCGCTCGGAACGGGAGAATCGCGCCATCGATCACGACGAAGAAGGTTCGATGGAACTCAAAAAGCGGGAGGGGTACTTCTAGTGATCACTTTGGCAAACAACCAGCTGCAAGAGCGCGTTCCGGTTTTACTCGAGCAAGATGTGGACATCGAGCTCGTGCGCTTCACGACCGCAGGGAGCGTTGACGACGGCAAGTCCACGCTCATCGGCCGTCTGCTTCATGATTCGAAAGCGGTGTACGAGGACCAAATGGCGTCGGTCAGGAAGAGCCGCATAAATCGTTCTTCGGGTCCCATCGATTTTTCCCTGATAACCGACGGCTTGCGTGCCGAGCGGGAACAGGGGATTACCATCGACGTGGCCTACCGTTATTTCACGACCTCACGCCGGAAATTCATCATCGCCGACACGCCCGGCCACGAACAATACACGCGAAACATGGCCACAGGTGCCTCAACCGCGGACCTCGCTGTGATCCTGATTGATGCAACCAAAGGGCTGCTCGCGCAAACGCGCCGCCATACATTTATCGCTTCTCTTCTGGGAATTACCAACGTGCTCGCGGCGGTGAACAAAATGGATCTCGCTGATTATCGCGAGGACGCGTTCCTCCAAATTGAGAGAGATTTTTCGGCGCTTGGGAAACAACTCGGGATATCCAGTGTCCAATGCATTCCGATCAGCGCACTGGAAGGCGACAACATTGTTCAAGCAAGCGTACGCATGCCTTGGTATCAAGGACCAACGCTCATCGAACATCTTGAAACCGTTCCCATCCCGAACAGCGCTGCCGAACAAAGTCTGAGGTTGCCCATTCAAATGGTGATTCGGCCGGATGCGACTTTTCGTGGATATGCCGGGCGCATCGAAGGTGGAGAGATTCGTCCTGGAGACACGGTTTTAGCGCTTCCGTCCGGACAAAGAACACGCGTTCACTCCATCGTGACCTATGACGGAGATCTTCTTCACGCACATGCGCCGATGTCGGTCACGGTCCGCTTGGAAGATGAGATCGATCTCAGCCGTGGCGACATGCTGGTGTCCTCGCTGGATCAGCCTCATGTGTCCAAAAAAATTCGCGCGATGGTGGTGTGGCTTCACAGCAGCCCGCTGAAACTGGGACGGAGCTATCTGGTGAAACACGCTTTCCGGCAGACCAAAATTCGGGCGCTCCAAATCCATCATCGCGTCAACGTCAATACTCTGTCGCCAGAAGGAGCAACGCAATTGGAGATGAACGAAATCGGCGCAGTGGAATTCGAGTCAAACGTTCCGCTGTTGTTTGATCCCTATTCGATCAATCGCACAACCGGCAGTTTTATTTTGATCGACCCGCTCTCGAATGCCACGGTTGGGGCAGGAATTATTCAAGAGGGGTTGACGGCCGATCCAAAAAGCACGTGGAAAGAAGAGGGAATCGTCGTCCCGCAAACGGAAAACACACCGGTGTTACCTGAGGAACGTTATCAACGCCACTGGCATAGGTCGGCAGTGTTCCTATTCAAAGCGCATTCAACGCTCGCGGCGCGAATAGAGAAGACACTCTTCCTGCAAGGCTTTGAGGTACAGCACGTACGCGCTGGCGAAGTTTTGCCGGCCGCGCTCCCAGATATTGTCCGTTTTGCGCGAAGAGCCGGAATCGTCCTGCTGTATGCGGGAGACGTATTGGATCCGGGCCTAACGCGATTCCTCGCTTCAGAAGCGGAAGGACGATTGTTTGATTTGACCGCACTGAGTTCGGACGCCATCGCAGAGGACGAAGAAACACTTCAGCAGGCACTTGCCATCTCGAAAACACTACGACTTTCCAGTGATACGAGCACGTGAGAAAGGTGAATTAAATGGAAGCCCAACAGATTGCGGAAATGGTAGAGAACCTTCCACCCGAGGACGCTCTTGAAACTGTGCTTAGCGCGAATCCACTCGCGCGCTCGTGCGTAACCAGCAGCTTTCAGGCGGAGGATATGGCCGTGCTCCATTTTCTCCGCAAGCGAATCCCGGATGTGCCCGTGCTTTTTCTCGAGACCGGCTATCACTTTAAAGAGACGTACGAATATCGCGACCGAATGACGAAGGAATGGTCCTTGAATCTGGCCAACGTTCTACCGGTAGAAACGGTTCCCGAGCAGGAAGCGGCATTGGGCATTCTTTACCGCAGCGATCCTACACGCTGTTGCCAGTTGCGCAAAGTTGAACCGCTAATGCGATCGCTCGAGCCGTTTGATCTGTGGTTCACCGGATTACGACGCGAGCAATCACCGACACGCAAAAATCTGAAGAAGGTCGAACTGCACCGGCTGCCGACAGGCAAGACGTTGTGGAAGGTCAGCTTGCTCGCGGACTGGACGTGGGACCAAGTCTGGGCTTACGGGAACGCGCTTGGTATCCCGCAACTGCCCCAGTACCGCGAAGGATATCTAAGCATCGGCTGCCAGCCCTGCACGGCGTTGCCTGCCGATCCGAGTAATCCCCGTTCTGGCCGATGGGGCGGGACCAAATTGGAATGTGGAATTCACACCTTCTCGAAGCAGGCGGATTCATGAACTTTGTTATCGGCTTCCTCATCGCACTCGCGGTTGGACTGACGGGCATTGGCGGGGGTAGCTTTACGGTACCAGCATTGATCCTGCTCGCCGGCTCTTCTGCTTCCGAAGCAGTGGGGACGGCATTCGTTTTCGCGGGCGTTTTGCGATTGATTGCCGCGCCATTCTACCTGGTCAAGCGATATGTCCATGCCAGGTATATCCGGTTGCTGCTATCAGGTGCGATACCGGGTCTAGTGATGGGCATGTACGCCCTTCGTTCTTTTGCCGGCCGGGAAACCAGCCCGATTTTGGTGATAGGCCTGGGACTTATCCTGGCTGCATCCTCGAGCGTCACATTCCTTCCGCGGGTGCAAAATCCAAAGTTCGCTCGAAAAAATTCACGCTGGCTTCCCTGGTTTGCTCTTCCCATCGGCATCGAGTCGGGGATTTCGTCGGCAGGAGCGGGAGCGCTCGGCACCTGTCTCTTATACACAT
>CAXMLS010000451.1:0-5404 GCA_964194235.1 uncultured bacterium
CAGACAATAAACTGAAAAATTGGGCGGGCAATCTTGAATACGGCACGGACCGCTTGTATTCGGCCAATTCACTGGCACAGGTGCAGGATTACGTTAGAAAACAAAGCAGAGTCAAGGTATTAGGTACGCGGCACTGCTTCAACAACATTGCAGATAGCAGGGATAATTTTCTGTCGGTTAAGGCCATGGACGAGTTCGTCGCGGTGGACGCGGGCGGGCAGACCGTGACCGTCGATGCGGGCATGACGTACGGACAATTAAGTCCACTCCTTCATGCCAAGGGCTTCGCATTACATAATCTAGCCTCCTTACCACACATCTCCATAGCTGGAGCGTGCAGCACTGCAACGCATGGTTCGGGCGAGAAAAATGGAAACCTCTCGACAGCAGTATCAGCACTGGAAATTGTTACGGCAGCCGGCGATGTTGTGAATCTCTCCCGCCGAAAGGACAGCCAAACTTTTTCTGGCGCGGTTGTCGGACTGGGTGCGCTTGGCGTAATCACTAAGGTCACCCTTGATATTCAGCTGACATTCATGATGCGGCAATATGTTTATGAAAACCTGCCGCTTATGGAAATGAAAAATCATTTCGACTCGATCGAATCAAGCGGCTACAGCGTCAGCCTTTTTACAGATTGGCAAAACAAGCGGGTCAACGAAGTTTGGATAAAAAACCGCATCGGAGAGGGCCGAGCGTTTGACGCAACGCCGGAATTCTTCGGTGCCAAACGCGCCACCAAAAATCTGCACCCAATTGCTGCGCTTTCCGCGGAGAACTGCACGGAGCAAATGGGCGTGCCCGGACCGTGGTATGAACGACTGCCGCACTTTCGCATGGGCTTTACGCCCAGCGCCGGAAAGGAGTTGCAATCGGAATATTTCGTGCCCCGCCAGCACGCAGTCGAAGCGATTCTGGCGATCGAGCGGTTGCGCGACCAAATCAGCCCGCACTTATTGATTTCAGAAATCCGCGCCATTGCCGCCGACAATTTGTGGCTAAGCCCTTGTTACCAGCAACCCTGTGTGACAATCCACTTCACCTGGAAGCAGGATTGGCCAGCGGTCAGCAAACTACTCCCTATTATTGAAAAAGAATTGGCTCCATTCAACGCCCGGCCACACTGGGGAAAATTGTTTACTATCTCTCCCGGCGAACTGAGATCGATTTACAAAAAGCTGCCTGAGTTTGTTCAGTTGAGCACGAAATACGACCCACAGGGCAAATTCCGAAATGATTTCCTGAACACAAACATTTTCAGCAGTTAGTAACAGCTTTGTATATGCACAATGCGGAATAGCGGTGGCCGCGCCGGGGAAGCGAGCAACAGGTCCACTGCTCGGCTATTTTTCGGGTTGGTAGTCTGATTCAGCAAGCCGCGCAGTTAACCTGAGTAAGCCCTTCCGAAAAAGGAGCGTGGCTGCTATCTACGCGGTCCGTTGCCGGTGCTGACCTGTAGTTGTTCCGTTGTGGATGTGTTCCAAGAACCGGAAATGTCGTCGATGTTCAGGCCGAGTCCTTTTGCCACGCCTGTTCCATAAGCCTGATCTGCCTTGTAAAAGTGTTGCACCTGGAGTTCCTGAATACGCCTGGGTACGGACTTCAAACTTGCCACAATGTTTTCGATCAGCCGCTCGCGCGCATCCGCCGTCATCAGTCGGAATAGATTGCCGGGTTGACTGTAGTAATCGCTGTCTATCCGATGATCATGGCGATCCACGGAGCCGGCGATGGTTCGCGGGCGTTCGCGGTAGGCAGGATCCTGTGTTGGACCGTTGAAACTGTTGGGCTCGTAGTTCGGAGCTGACCCGGAATTGCCATCGAAGCGCATCACGCCGTCGCGGTTGTAGGTGTGCATCGGGCACTGCGGCTTATTGACCGGGAGCGAATCGTAGTTCACGCCGAGGCGGTAGCGGTGAGCGTCGGGATAGGAGATCAACCGGGCCTGCAACATCTTGTCCGGTGAGAATCCCATTCCTGGCACAATATTTTTCGGTTCAAAGGCGGCCTGCTCGACTTCGGCAAAGTAATTTACCGGGTTGCGGTCGAGTACGAGTTCTCCAACCTCGATGAGCGGGTAGTCGCCTTGGGGCCAAACTTTCGTGAGGTCAAACGGATTGATGTGGTACCTTTCCGCGTCTTTCTCAGGCATGACTTGCACACACACACGCCACTTGGGGAAATTGCCTTTGGCGATGGCTTCGAAGAGATCGCGCTGCGCGTAGTCAGGATCTTTGCCCCTCATTTCGTCAGCCTGTACTCGCGTGAAGTTCTTGATCCCTTGCTTGGTCTTGAAGTGCCACTTCGCGAAGAAAAGCTCGTTCATGCTGTTAGTCAGGCTGAACGTATGGCTGCTGAAACCGTGCAAGTGGCGGTAGCCATCCGGGGTTCCGCGATCCGAGAAAAGGATTGTCACCTGATGGAGCGATTCCGGAGAAAGCAACCAGAAGTCCCACATCATGGTCGGAGATTTCAGGTTGGTTTCCGGATCGCGTTTCTGGGTGTGGATGAAGTCTCCAAACTTTAAGGGGTCACGGATAAAGAAAACAGGCGTATTGTTTCCCACCATGTCCCAATTTCCTTCTTCGGTATAGAACTTCAGGGCGAACCCGCGCGGGTCGCGCTCGGTGTCTGCAGAGCCCTTTTCCCCGCCCACCGTCGAGAATCGCAGAAACGTCGGCGACTTCTTTCCAACGGCGGAAAAAAGCGCAGCAGTGGTATATGCCGGCATGTCTGGATTGGTGCAGACGAAATAACCGTAGGCGCCGGAACCTTTCGCGTGGACGACGCGTTCGGGAATGCGCTCGCGGTTAAAGTGAGCCATCTTCTCAAAAAGTAAAAAGTCTTCGAATACAACGGGGCCGCGCGGACCTACGGTGAGCGAATTCTGGTTGTCGCCTACGGGGCGCCCCGCGTCTGTCGTCATGCGTTTGCGTTCTTCAGCCATCTAATCCCCTCTCGTATCGCACATTAGCGGAGTGGCACCTATACATCCAATATATAGTTCCCATAGAATGGATAGGTATATCCTATGGAACTACAACAGCTTCGTTACTTCTGTGCGATCGCCGATACCGGTAACTTCAGCCGCGCGGCTCAGCAGATACACGTTTCTCAACCTTCCCTTTCGCAGCAGATTGGAAAACTTGAAGACGAACTTGGCGCGAGACTTTTTGACCGCTTAGGACGCACAGTTCGCTTGACAGAGGTTGGCCGAGGATTTCTTCCGCGTGCGCGGGCGATTCTTCGCGATCTGGAGGCAGCGAGAAGCGATGTAGTCGAACGCAAGGCTTCGATAAGCGGCATAGTCAGCGTGGGCGTTATCCCGACAATTGCCCCGTATTATCTGCCGCCGGTCCTGGCCACGTTTTCCCGCAAATTCCCCCAGGCGCGCGTTACCGTATCGGAAGAGATCACGCCATTGTTGCTGGAACGTCTCCGGGTCGGAAGCGTGGGCCTGGCCATTGTGGCACTTCCGCTCCAGGTCCGAGGTCATGAATTCGAAACGTTCCCCCTGATTAGCGAAAAACTTCATGCCGTTTTGCCGAAAGGACACGCACTGGCTAGTCGGCGGGCAATTTTGCTGAAGGAATTGCACGCCGAACCATTTCTCCTGCTGCGAGACGGCCACTGTTTTCGCGAAACGGCAGTTGCGGCCTGCAAGCGGGCCCGCGTGAACCCTCAAGTGATTTTTGAAAGCGGCCAGTTCAGCAGCATTCTCAGCATGGTGAGTGCGGGACTCGGTGTTTCGATAGTTCCAGCAATGGCGCTCGAGAAGCGGCCCGGATGCCGCTTTGTGGCGCTCGCAGATGAACGAGCGGCGCGCACGATTGGGGTTGTGACATTGAAAGGTAGTTCGTTAACGCGTGTGGTCAAGGCGTTTCTCGCACACGTCGGCGTGCGAGCCTGAATGCGCTTACGGGCTGCCATTGGCAGAGATTTTTTCGGCACCCATTTAGTCAAATAGTGTTGCTCTCCGCTGGATACGCACCGGAGACGCGACATTCATTCGGTTGCTGCAAAAATTTCCAACCAAGTAAATTCTGGGAGTTAGATTTGGCGCTGCCCGTAGTACTAGTCTCGCGCGCGTTACACCGTTTCACAAAACTTCGGCAGCGAGGAACGACACCTCCGGCTACTCCTCGTCAGGTGCTTGACAGCGTTGAGCCGTCAGCCTAACCTCGCAAAACTTCCCTGTAGAAGAAAAGTCATGATGGAGGAATTCCGATGGAGAAGATTACTGGAGGCGGCTTCTTTTTTGCAGCGCAAAAGGTATTGTGGTGCGTGATGCTTCTAGTGATCTTAGAGAGCGCCGCCACACCGAGGCTGTTCGCGGCTGAGAAGTATGAAGTGACGGTCGAGCACAACGTGGCAGCGAAGATGCGCGATGGGGTGACGCTAAGAGCGGATGTTTACCGACCGAAGGCGGTCGGAAAATTCCCCGTGCTGCTGGTGCGGACACCGTATGACAAACAAGGGGAAAGCGGCTTCGGGCTTAGGGCGGCGACGCGGGGATACGTGGTGATCGCGCAGGACGTGCGCGGACGCTTTGAATCGGAAGGCGAATGGTATCCGTTCAAAAACGAATCGCAGGATGGCTACGACACCGTGGAATGGAGCGCCGGGCTTCCCTACTCCAACGGCAAGGTGGGAATGTTCGGCGGCTCGTACGTCGGCGCGACGCAATTCCTGGCGGCGATCGCGCGTCCGCCGCACCTAGCGGGAATTTGCCCCACGGTGACGGCGTCAAATTATCATGAAGGGTGGACGTACCAGGGCGGGGCCTTCGAGCAATGGTTCAACGAATCGTGGACGACGGGACTGGCAAGAAACACCATACGGCGGCGTGCAGAAAAAAATGGCGATGCGCTGGCCGGGACCAAAGTTTTGCCGTTGATTGCTTACCCAGTTCTCGAAGCACCTTCCGCCGAAGGGTTGGCGCCATATTTCCAGGATTGGCTGGAACATCCGAGTTTCGATGAGTACTGGAAACAGATTTCGATCGAGGACCACTATGGGCAGATTCAAGTGCCGGTATTTAGCCTTGGCGCGTGGTACGACATTTTCCTGGGCGGCACGCTAAGAAATTATATGCACTTGAAGACGGAAGCGGGCACAGATGCGGCGCGCCACGGACAGCGTTTGTTGGTATACATCGGAGGCCACGCGGGCGGGCCGGAGGAGAGGAAAATTGGTGCCGTAGATTTCGGCCCCAACGCGCCCTTCGATAGCAATGAGTTGACACTGCGGTGGTACGACTGGCTTCTAAAGGGAAATGACAATGGGGTCGAGAAGGAAAAACCGGTAAAGATTTTTGTAATGGGGAAAAATGAATGGCGCGAAGAAGATGACTGGCCGCTTCCTCGCTCGAAGAACACGCGTTATTACCTGCATGCAGCGGGCG
>CAXMLS010000452.1:0-5436 GCA_964194235.1 uncultured bacterium
AGATGTGTATAAGAGACAGGGAAATGACTGATCACCGTAAATGATTCTCGCAAACGATTTCGGATCGCCGAGTCAATTTGATCTTTGCAACGGAGGTGATGTGCGACCGCATGGCTTTCAAGGTCGAGACGCTTCGATTGGAAATGATGTGCAGCAATGAAACACAAAGTCACACTGATCTCCGGGGAAGGCATTGGCCCAGAAGTGGCAACTGCTACGCGGCGCATCGTGGAAGCCGCTGGTGTGCAGATCGATTGGGAAGACATCGAGGGCCGCACCGATAAGGGGACGGAACAAGGGCAATTGGTCAACCAATCCGCAATCGATTCTGTGCGGAGGAATCGCGTTGCGCTGAAAGGCCCGATCACGACAACGATTGCCGGTGGGGCTCCGAGCGTGAACGTGGCGCTTCGGCGGACACTCGACCTGTACGCGAATTTGCGGCCCGTCAAGAATCTTACTCCGAGCACTAAATTGGTGACATGTTTTAACTAGCGGCGTATTGGACGTGGCGTTCGCGAAAGTAGTTCTTCACCAACTGCGGCCGACTCTGCGTGATTCGCAGATAAGAGCGAACGTTGGCCATCATCTCCCGCACGTCCACCGGACGGACACGGCCGAGCGCGTTGGTCTTCACGTCCTGGTTCAGCAATTCGTCCGGATTCAGTTCCGGACTGTAAGACGGTAGCCAGAAAATCTGGATTTGCGCAGCGTGCTCCGCCAGCCAGCGACGCACCGATCTGGACTTGTGTACCGGGTGACCATCCACAATCAGAAACACTTTCCTCCTGGTCTTTCGGGTCAGCCACAGGAGGCGGCCAAGAAAATTCAGAAAGACCCGTGCTGTGAAACGCTGACGAAAAATCAATGACGAGAGCGGCGCGATCACGGCAGCCTGCGGCGCAGTCGATGCGACGACAACAGCTCTTTATGAGAAACACAACCTCGGCGATCCAGGTGCGTCGTTCCAAACAAAAGTGAGCACGGCAATCAATCGTCTCGGGATCATTGCGAAGCTTGAGAGAGAACTTACAGAAATCGGTGTTAGGCCGGAGGATGCCCGAAAAATCGCTGAGGAAGTACATGAAGCGACAAAACACGCGGCAGAGGCCCTCCAGGTGATCCGTCGCACCACTGGCGATGTACGGAACAAAACCAACGTACACGCGCATCGTATACGACACGATCAAATGGGCATCGGCGATATGCGGGCTTTTCGAGGGTGAGTAAGGAGTGCTGACGATCTCAAAACCGCTGAGCGCGGGGCAGGCGCGTGCGTATCACGCGGAAGAGTTTGGCAACGCGCGGGAGAACTATTACACCGAAGGGGAACAGATCACAGGTGAGTGGCATGGCAGGCTCGCGGAGCAATGGGGATTGCGCGGCGAGGTTCGCGAGGGAACACTTTCACCGACTCAGCGAAGGACAACATCCGATCACGGGCGAACAACTGATTCGCCATCAAGCAGCACGCGAATATGTGAACGAGCACGGCGAAAAGATAAAGACGATGGAGCACCGCGCGGGATGGGACGCGACGTTTTCGGCTCCCAAGAGCGTATCACTGACTGCGCTCGTTGGTGGCGATGAGCACGTGCGGGAAGCGCATCGAGCAAGCGTGGCTGTGGCACTTGACGGGTTGGAGCGGTACGTCCAGGCACGGCTCGGCGGAAATCTTCCAGCAGAGACAACGGGCAAGTGGGTAGCGGCGAAGTTCGAGCACGACAGCGCAAGGCCGGTAGACGGCTACGCGGCACCACAATTGCACACGCATGTCGTCTTTTTCAATCTCACTCAAACAGAAGACAACGAAGCCTATCCCCTACAACCACGAGAACTCTACAAGACGCAGCAGTATGCGACGGCGGTGTATCACTCGGAACTTGCCCATTGGTTGAGGGAACTGGGCTACGACATCGAACGCGGTGAGAGCAGCCAGCCGGAAATCAAAGGCTACAGCAAAGAGTATCTGCAAGCGTCGAGTCCACGACGCCAGCAGATCGAGGACCATCTTGCCAGGGAAAATCAGAGAGGGGCGGGTGCCGCGCAGATCGCGGCGCACCAGACTCGTGAAGGAAAACTCGAACTCTCACACGAGGAGATGCAGCAACGCCACAGAGAAATGGCCGCGCGGTTTGGCTCTCAGCCCGAGCATGTCATCCAAGCAGCCAAAGAAACAACGCAGCATATCGAGCGGGTTGCGCCACTTGAGAAAGCGCAGTCAGCGGTAACGTTCTCGAAAGAAAGAAATGTGGAGCGCGAAGCCGTGTCCGAGGAGCGGACGCTACTGCGGGATGCACTGAAACGTTCGATGGGAGATGCCACGCTTACGCAGATAAAAGCCGAGTTCGAGAAGCGCATACAAGCGGGCGAATTCATCGAGACGAGCAGTCGCGCACCGGGACGCGCGTTCACTACGAGCGAGATGATCGAGTATGAGCGCGACACAATCCATGCCATGCGCGAGGGTCAGAACAAACACGCGGCGCTGGCGAGCTTCGAGACGCGCAGAGAGATCGACAAAACACACGTGCATCTCAGCGAAAGCCAGCGGCGAGCGGTTGAACAAATCCTGTCCAGCCACGATCAGATGACGGCGCTTGAAGGCGTCGCCGGCGCGGGCAAAACTACTTCTTTAGCTGCGATCCGAGAAGCCGCCGTGCGAGAGGGCTACCAAGTGGAAGGTTTCGCGCCGACATCCCGCGCGGCGCAGAAACTCAGCGAGGCTGGAATCGAATCGAGCACGTTGCAGAGGCATCTTGCGTGCGGCGCCGTGCAGCAGCACGGCGGAAAGAAGCTGTACGTTCTTGACGAATCGAGTCTCGCCAGCACGAAACAGATGAATGGGTTTTTGCACCGACTCGGAGAGCTCGACCGCGTATTGCTGGTAGGTGATACGCGGCAGCATGAAGCGGTCGAAGCGGGCCGACCGTATCAACAGCTACAGGAAGCCGGAATCAAGACGGCGAGGCTGGACGAGATCGTGCGACAGAAAGACCCGGCGCTAAAAGAAGTAGTGGAGCAACTCTCGCATGGCAATGTCAGAGAGGCGATGGAGAAACTCGACACACAGGGCCGCGTGCATGAAATTGTGGACCGCGACGAGCGGCTAAAAGAAATCGCACGCGAGTACGCGAAGAAGCCGGAAGGCACGCTGGTCGTGTCGCCCGACAATCAATCGCGCAGAGACATCAATGAAGCGTGTTGTTTTTTGTGCCCTGAAAGGGCCTGAAAACACCAATTCAAAACTGGAGCGAACCAAATGCCAAGTGTCTACGAAATCGTCACAGAGAAAATTGTCAAGCAGCTTGAGTCCGGCGTGGCTCCCTGGCGCAAGCCCTGGACCTCCCAGTCTCCCGCGAACCTGGGCATCCACGACCGGAACCCTGGGCTGGGAGGCCGGTTTTTAGCCTAGTTTTTAGCATGGTATTTTAAAGACCTAGTTCATAATGGAACATGATATACTTGTATTGGCACAGCGGAATTGACTTGTAATGGAACGGCGTAATATACTTGTATTCGCACGGCACAATAAACTTGTAATAACACTGGGCGGTGAGAGGCTCTATGGCGACGCCGAACGAAAAACTGGCTGAATCCCTGGACGTGCTCAAGGCGCTTCAGGAAGGCAGCAGACGTGTGTTCCGGTCCGACGACCTGAGCCGCGTTCACCGCGAACGTCTCGTGGAGAACGGTTTCCTGCTGGAGGTAATGAAGGGCTGGCTGATCTCCTCCAGCCCTGGCGCGCGCGCGGGCGATAGCACACTCTGGTATGCATCGTTCTGGGAATTCTGCGCGCGCTATTGCGACGACCGTTTCGGCGAGCAATGGCACTTGTCGCCGGAACAGTCGCTTTTTCTGCACGGCGAGAGAACGGTCATCCCGGACCAGGTGGTGGTAAACAGTCCGAAGGGCACAAACAACACGATCAGTCTTCTGTTCGGCACGTCGCTCTACGATTTGAAAGTAACAGAAATGCCGGCGGCAGCGGATCTCGCGGTGAGGGACGGCTTGCGCCTGTTCTCGCCGGCGGCGGCGCTTGTGCGGGTAGCGGAATCCTTTTTTCCGCGAAACCCAGTGGAGACGCAGGTGGTGCTGGCAAGTCTCGGCGACGCCTCGGACCTGCTGCGGCTTCTTCTGAACGGCGGTCATTCCGCGAAAGCCGGCTATCTCGGCGGAGCGTTCCGGCAGACCGGCCGGCCCGAACTGGCGGACGAGATTCTCCGCGCGATGAAGGGCGCCGGATACGATGTGCGGGAAAGCAATCCCTTCGAGGCGGGGCAGATATTCGGTGTGGCGCGCCGCACGGCCGCGCCGATCGTGGGGCGCGTGGAGATGCTCTGGGAATCCATGCGCGGCGCGGTCGTTGCAACGTTCCCGAAAGCGCCGGGGCTTCCGAAAGACAGAAATGCTTATCTGCGCTTCGTCGACGGGATTTATCGAAGCGACGCCTACCACTCGTTGTCCATCGAAGGGTACTCCGTCACGGGGACGCTGATTGAGAGGGTGCGGCAAGGCGAGTGGGACCCCGAGCATCACGAGGATGATCGTAGAAATCGCGACGCGCTGGCCGCGCGCGGGTACTGGCAGGCGTTCCAGCTCGTGAAGAAAGGCGTTGAGAAAGTGATCGCGGG
Organism: uncultured bacterium; assembly: GCA_964194235.1. Classification (GTDB taxonomy): domain Bacteria; phylum Acidobacteriota; class Terriglobia; order Acidiferrales; family UBA7541; genus Acidiferrum. The sequence goes on from CAXMLS010000452.1 coordinate 4,635, forward strand.
CGAAAACCCCGGCACGCTCGCTCGCGCCGCGCACAAGGACTGGTACCGGGAACTGTTCCAGCCCTGCGTGGCGGCGGGTCTGATTGAGGCGGGCGCGCTGGCCGGATACCGGAACATTCCGGTCTATCTCCGTACGTCGCGCTATGTGCCGCCGCGGTGGGAGGCGGTGCGCGACGCCATGCCGTCGTTCTTCGATCTGCTCGAAAAAGAACCCGAGCCGTCAGTGCGGGCCGTGCTCGGCCACTGGCTGTTCGGCTATATCCATCCGTATCCGGACGGCAACGGACGGATGGCGCGCTTCCTGATGAACGTAATGCTTGCCTCCGGTGGATTTCCATGGACGGTAATCCGCGTCAGGGATCGCAAGGCTTATCTCGGCGCGCTGGATCGCGCCAGCATCGACATGGACATCAAACCGTTCGCGGCGTTCGTGGTGCAGCGCGTGCGCTGGTCCCTTAAACAACACGATCTTAAATTTCCCGCGCCGGAAGAGAGATTTGTTTTTGACCGAGACGTCGTCCTTTTCTACGGGCACGACGGAGAATCGCGCGTGCGGTGCGCCATAAGTAGCGAAGCCCTCGACGATCACTTCCATGGCGACAACAAAGACAAACTGGAAGTGTTCAGAGCGAACCGCCAGGCCATCGAGCAGGAGGCACGGCGGAAATATCTTGCTGGCGACACTGAACGGGACGAGTCTATTCTCATCCATTCGGACGATCTGCCGTATTGATTGAGAAACCAAAGCCTGAGAATAGTTCGAGCGCTTATGGAGTGGTTCTGGACCTGTCTCTTATACACA
>CAXMLS010000453.1:0-1683 GCA_964194235.1 uncultured bacterium
CGTTGCCTGCAGGCAACGATACGGTGCCAAGGTCGAAGAGTCGCCAAACTTCACTCGCGGAATATAAATCTTCTGCAGGGCCGACGTTTATTCCGTTGACGGTAAGCTGCACGATCCCACGGCTGGCGTACGCTTTTGTCCCAATCTTTACGTCATAGACGCCTGCCACGGGGACGTTAAGAGTGATGCTGACGGATTGCCCGGTAGCAGTCGCGTCCAGCGTTGTGCCGTTGCCATGCGTAAAGCCGGGCCATGCAAAAACACGGTAAGTCGGACCAGAGCTTTTGCTAGCGTTGAACACGGTGGAGGATTCGGTGTCGTATTGCACGAGTGCTTTGGCGGTGCTGGTAGTGGGGGTGTTGCTGTAGGTCCAGGTCAATACATCCTGGGTAGCACCAAGTCCTCCGGTTCCGCCGGTAAATCCGATAAAGGCGGAATTGCTGCCTACAAAGTTTGCGATGTTTACGGCCGCGGACGTTGAGAATGTCTTTCCAGTCGTGGAGTCGGTGATGCTCCAGGCCAACGTCGCACCGTTGTAGCTCATGTGGACCTTGAAGACGTCGCCGCTGTGAAGGTATACGTTGGAGCTTGTTAAGTCTGTAGCGAGAATTGTCGGCAATGTGCCGTTGGTGTACCACCCCGTAGAGTTGTTGCCTTCGCCCGCGTTGTCGTAGAGGTCGAACTTCACCGCCACGCTCTTTCCGATCCCGCCGTAGCCGAGAGCTCCGCCGGCAGTCCCGACCGAAGTGGGTCCCTTGCCTTGAATAGTGAAGGTGATGCCATCGGCATCTGGATTTGTGAGTTGAAAACTGAAGTCGGTAACGAACTGTGTGATATCGACCGTGGAATTGGAAAAGACGCTCCGAGTTTCGTAGGGTCCACCGTCGGTGAGGCGAAGGCGAGATCCACTGATGCTCGCTCCGCCATTGAAAGCAAGCGATGTCACCCCGCTGAACCCAGTTGGGTAGCTCACGAGCGAAGAACCGATTGTATAGCCGGAGCTCGCGACGCCGCTATTGGTATAGCCACTTGCCCCAGCGATGGCCTTCACGACGGTGGAAGAGCTTGCGGTGAAAGCGGCGGAATACTTCGCCGAACTGGTTGTAGGTGTGCTCCCGTCGGTGGTGTAGTAGATACTGGCGCCCGAGGTTGCATCCGAGATCGTCACTAGAATGGCGGTCACGGAAGTTTCGGAACCCGGGTTGATTACTGGCGTTGCAGCTGAAGTCGTCGTACCGGTCGTTGTGCCAGAAAGTAATCCGTAAACGTCCACTTCGTTAGTAGCGCCTATATACACTTTGCCATTTACGACGGTAGGAACGGAAAACTTAACGGCGTTGCCTGCTTTGTCGCGATTGTTAGTAGCTTGCGAGGAATTGTAAAGTTCTGTCGAGACGCTGCTGGCATCGTAGGCATACAGAACGGCAGGTCCAGGACCGGGACCAGGACTGCCGAATTGCGACGAGTTAATAGCCCAAACGATTCCATTGCTCGTTCCGTTTGAGGATATTGTCGGCGTGGCTCCCGGAAAGCTGAATCTATTAGGGCCGGTACTGATGTGGGCGTAGTCGAGAATGCCGTTGCTGAGGGGAATTGCCGTTAGAGGGCTGCCGGCTCCAAGAAAATAAACGCTGTTGTTCCAATACGCGGGCATAGCATACATGCTGTCTCTTATACACATCT
>CAXMLS010000454.1:0-2448 GCA_964194235.1 uncultured bacterium
GGATAAAGGGTTAATGGAGCGCATCGTACCTCCGGTTCCCCCGTCGCGGACACCAGCAGAGGCAAATGAAACGGAAAAATCCGAACCGCTAACCTCTAACAAACAAGTGACTCCACGAAGTGCTTTTACAGAACTAATGACCGCCAGGAATTTCAGCTTGTGGTTTCTGCTTACAGCGGCGGTTATTGCAGCGGGCCTCGGAGCACTTCACGCGCTGGAACCAGGGCACGGCAAGACCATTGTCGCGGCTTACTTGGTAGGTACACGAGGGACGGCACGGCATGCTATGCTCCTCGGCATAACCGTGACTGTCGCGCATACCCTGGGAGTATTTGCGCTAGGTGTGATCACTCTATACGGTTCGCACTATATCGTTCCGGAGCATCTTTATCCGTGGCTCGGGATAATCTCTGGCCTCACCATCGCGGGTATCGGAGTCTTCATGATCCTGCGCCGCTGGAGCGGAGAGGATGGAGAACACACCCATAACTCTGGGAAGCCTCACAGTGATTGGTTTTTATCGTCACGCGAGAGCGTTTTGGAACGTGCAGCAATCACCCGAAGTGCTGGACTAGGAACACAACCCGAAACAGCCTCCACCGCACCAGTTACGTTGTACCAGCTGCTTGCTCTTGGCATCACCGGCGGAATCATACCGTGCCCCGCAGCATTGGTAGTGCTGCTGAGCGCCTTTTCCCTTCACCGCATAGGTTTTGGATTATTCCTGATCGTGGCCTTCAGCATCGGTCTTGCATCGGTATTGATCGGCGTTGGTATGTCCATGGTCTACGCGAAGCGCTTCGTGTCCCGGCTGCGTATGGACAGCCCACTAGTTACACGCTGGTTGCCTATCGCCTCTTCCGCATTCATGGTGATCTTAGGCTTTGCAATTTCAGTGCGGGCACTTGCGACAGTAAATGTGGGAATGCACTTTCTCTCGAAGGAACGATTGGGCCCCTTCTTATTCGTCGTGGGATTAGGACTGTTTCTAGGGATGAGACATTCTACCGATCCGGATCATGTGGTAGCCGTCTCCACTTTTGTGAGCAAAGAGTTTACAGTTCGGCGCGCTGTTGTGATTGGCATGATGTGGGGGCTGGGCCATACGCTAACGATTTTTCTGGTTGGCTCCGCCATTATTATTTTTGGCGTGGCGATACCTCCTCGAATTGGCTTGTCGATGGAATTTTTTGTGGCCGTGATGCTGATTCTTTTGGGCATTCTTAATCTCACCGGAAGCATGCGTAGGATCAATGATCGCTTTTCTAAATCTCGGCCTGCTTCGATGGATACCCCGGCTGCTCAATCTACGGATTCTGCCAGTCGCACGACGGATGGCAGCCTCTTTAGCCGCACCGTGGGCAGCTTTGGCTGGTACCAGTGCCTTCGTCCTTTGGCGGTGGGCATTGTCCACGGATTGGCAGGCTCGGCGGCTGTAGCATTATTGGTCCTATCCACGATTCACAGTCCAGTGTGGGCCACGGCGTACCTATTGGTTTTCGGTGCGGGAACCATGGTCGGCATGATGCTAATGACCGCGATTATGGTCGTCCCAATGGCGTATTCCGGTCGGCGCTTCAATAACGTAAGCAAGTATTTGACCGTGTGTTCGGGAATGGTCAGTGTAGGATTCGGAGCTTTTCTCGTTTATCAGATCGGTTTTCTTCAGGGACTCTTCTCGAGCGCTCCGCAATGGATACCCCACTAGTATGACTTGACTCCTGCAGATGTCGTTGGGGTTCCCTCAGCAAGACATTATTAAATCGCGATGATCATCGCGGAGTCCAACTACGGATGTGTTTAGGGGGAGAAAGAATCCGCGAGTAATCAGCGAACGTGTGGCAACGGTAGTCAGGAATAAGCGTCTTTTCTTGGTTACTTTTGATCTTTTCCTGTGCTCGTGACGACCAGTTGCCCGTGTTTTACTCCCCGAAGGCTCAGGATTCGATCTGCCAACTCTTTAAAACCTGTCATCCTGCCTTTCATGATGACCACTTCCAGGCCATTGTGATGGCCCAAATGCACGATGCCATCCGATGATGTTGCGCGTGCACCAACTTTTCGGTGAGGTTTGGCTGCATAAATTATGGTCAGAGTACCGACAACGACCTTGTTTGTCGCGACCTCCTCTCCTACAGCTGACATTCCTCTCCGACTGCGTTTGACAACCTGATTTGGCCCACCTTTGATACTTTCATTTGGCCCACCCCAAGTCCGTTGTAGTCCTTTTCCTTCCGGGGGTTTTTTCCGTGGCCCCGGAGGGAGCGGAGTCCTGCGGTCCGGTTTTCAGGACCGCGTTTAGGACGGAGCGGACGCCGGGGCCACGGAATCGCGTGGCGCGGACGCCGATCCGGCCCGACTACGATGCTCGTTTCTTTTGCCGCCCTTCCACCGTGCGCCGGAAACGATACGACTCCGTGCCGGTCTCGATGATGTGCGCGCGGTCGG
>CAXMLS010000455.1:0-12126 GCA_964194235.1 uncultured bacterium
GAGATGTGTATAAGAGACAGTATCTAGTCTGGTCCGGGCAAAGGGTCTTTATAGATGGCCGCGGAGACGTCTATGAAAAAACTGGCGTGCTGTCCGACTATCTGCACATCAGCCGGATCAAGCCAGCAGCCTTGGCAGTACTTCAGAGTTATCAGGTGCGGTCTTGTCTTCTCGCGCGGGATGAACCTCTGGCAACACTACTTTCTGCAGCGTCGGGGTGGAAACGCCTTTACACGGACAAGGTAAGCGCGTTGTTTGTTCGCATTGAAGATCCGCAGCCGTAATCGCCCAAACAAAACGTTGATGGGACGGCGCCCTGGTCGCTCTACCCACTCGAGTTGACAAGCAAGAGTGTTAAGCGGTCGCAAACGCACGGAAGGCGTGGTTAGCCCCGTCACCAAAATGCCGAGCGATTAGTCTGGCTGTCCTCAATCGGTAACACTCCAATGGGCTAGACCCAACTTTTACACTACGGCAAAATACAAACGTCTAAGCCATTGTTAATCATACGCTTACAACTTCGCGGGACCAGCAGCTTGGACCCAGACATGCATAGAAGTAGAGGGGCCAACTTATCAGAAGCTCCTAGTTCAATTCGTTCGTTTATGGGAGGAATTCAAATGAAGAGTATTTTCGCGAGGCTTTGGCAAGAAGAGGAAGGTCAGGATTTAACAGAATACGCGTTGCTTGTGCTTTTGATAGCCTTGGCGGCTATCACCGCAGTGGGGACCCTTGGAAATGCCATTAACAATGTGTTCGCCAACGCGACCAGTAGCTTAATTAAGTAATCTGACTAAGCCGCCTGCTCAATGGCCCTAACAGCGGTCCTAAAAAAATTGATGCGTTTGAAGAGCGCGTCCGGCCCGCCGTTCAATTCTTTTGCAGTCAGAAGTTGGGCCTCGCACCGAAACTTGGACGCGTTCACTCTGAGGTGCCCCGGCGTAAGGTTTAGCGCTTTTCAATAACCGACGAAAATGAATTCACAGCAAACCATCTGGCTCTTTGTTATCACGCTGACTTTAGTGGCCGGATTGCTGGATTTCCGCACGCACAGAATACCTAATTGGCTGACAATCCCGGCGGTTGTCGCGGGAATCACTCTGCGGACGGCGCTGACAGGTTGGCCCGGTGCCAAAGCTGCTATTGAAGGAGTGGGTCTGGCACTGGTGCTTTTGTTGCCACTGGTGCTTTTGCGTGCGCTAGGCGCGGGAGATTGGAAATTGATGGGTGCGGTGGGGGCTTTCGTGGGCCCTGTTCCTTTTCTGTTTGTGTTGTACGGCAGCATTATGGTGGCAGGTTTAATGGCCCTTGTGCAGATGTTTCGCACCAAGCGAGTGCGAGAAACGATCAAGAACATGTTCAGGCTGGTTCAAGGGTTTGTTCTCTTCGGTTTCCGGCAGAATCAGGAAATTTCGCTCGATAATCCCAGCTTAACGAAGCTGCCGTTCGGGGTCGCTGTAGCGGTGTCGACGGTGGCCTGCTTCTGCGCGGCGCGATTGAGCTTGTGAGTAGACGCCAAGGAGGCCCAGGCCCATGAATCAAAATCGCATGCTAATTGGCTTAGCTGTGGCGATCGTCGTCGCGCTGCTGTTTAGCACTTATGTTTACAAGCAATTCCAGCAGGCGACTCGCGTCAAGCCGGTTGTTACCGGTCGCATCGTGGTGGCGGCGGTGCCGATGCAGCTTGGTACGCGCATCGACGCGAGAAATCTTCGCCTGATCCCCTGGCCCTCCAGCGAGCCGGTAGCAGGAACCTTCACCCGCATTGAAGACTGCGCGAACCGCGCGTTGATTACCCCCGTGGTGGCGAACGAATTGATACTTGAAAGCAAGCTGGCTTCGCTGGAAGCTGGGGCCGGCTTGCACGCCACCATACCAGAAGGGATGCGTGCGCTTTCCGTCGCCGTGAATGACGTGGTAGGCGTAGCGGGATTCGTGATTCCGGGAACGAGTGTGGACGTGCTGGTGACCGGTAGATCGTCGAATGGCGGGAAAAGCAGCGATAACGTCACGCGCACTATCCTGGAAAACGTACGGGTGCTGGCCGCGGGACAAAAAATTGAACAGGATCGCGAAGGGAAACCGCAAACAGTTCCAGTAATTACATTGCTTGTTTCGCCGGAGGATGCGGCGAAGCTGGCCATGGCCAGCACTCAAGGAAAGATTCAACTGGCACTACGCAACACGATCGATTCCAAGAAAGTAAGGCCGCCAGCGGTTATGGAGGCGGCGTTGTTTGCCGGCTCTGCAGCATCTCCGGTGATCAAGCATGGAGCGCCCGGAAAAGTTGCACCCGCACCGTCGCCCTATGTGATCGAAGTGATCACGGGGAACAAGCGCGAGAATAAGAGCTTTCCAAATCCATGAGCGGAGCACGAACATAGCGATGATTTACAACTGCGCGCAATCGCACTTCCGCCTGCTGGGATTCATCATTTTCAGTGGAGTACTGCTGTGCGCGTCAAACGTCGTGGCTCAAGAACAGCCCCCTGCCATCCCCGCCCCCACGCCCGTGCAAGCCGAGCAGACCACCGACGCCGAAGCGCCTCAAGCCTTGCATTTGTTGGTAGGACGGTCGCTAGTCATTACCTCACCGGCGCGGATCAAAAGAGTTTCCTTGGCGGACCCCAACATCGCCGAGGCCATTGTTGTAAGCCCCACGCAAGTCTTGGTAAACGGCAAAGTGCCGGGTGGGGTCTCGCTGCTGATCTGGGACGAGACGGATCAGAGTCAGGCCTTCGAAGTGTCCGTGGACATCGACGTCCTTGGCCTTAGCCAGAAAATTCACGAAGTATTTCCCTCGGAACCCGTGCATATCGAGACGTCCAAAGATGTGGTGATGCTCTCCGGGCGCATTTCGTCTGCAGCAGTCGCGGATAAAATTCTGGAGGTGGTGAAAAACACCACTCTAAAAGTGACCAGTTTGATGGAAGTGCCAACGGCGCCTCATGCGGAGATTATGTTGCAGGTCAAATTTGCCGACGTGAATCGCTCCGCTATCAGCCAATTGGGAATCAATATTCTGAGTTTGCCCGGATCGAAGAATGTCGGAACGATTGGGACACAGCAGTTTTCTCCACCGCAGCTGACCGGAGGTGGAGTGGGTAAAGGACAAATCGGTTTAAGCGATTTGTTGAACATTTTTATTTTTCGACCGGACATCGACTTCGCGGCGACGATAAAAGCGCTGCAGAATAACAATGTGCTGCAAATTCTAGCCGAGCCCAATCTGATCACGTTATCCGGTAAAGAAGCCAGCTTCCTCGCTGGCGGAGAATTTCCTTATCCCGTGTTGCAGTCTAGCGGGGGAGGGTCGGCCAGTTCCGCGATCACGATCACGTTTAAGGAATTTGGTATCCGGCTGAACTTCACTCCAACGTTGATGCCGGACGGTACGATCCATTTGAAAGTTAAGCCAGAAGTCAGTTCACTGGATTTCTCAAACGGTTTAATTATTCAGGGATTCTCAATCCCTGCGCTGGCGACAAATCGCGTGGAATCCGAGATGGATTTGCGAGACGGACAGAGCTTTGCGATCGCTGGCCTGCTGGATAACCGCGTTTCCGAGATAATGGAAAAGATTCCAGGTATCGGCGACATTCCCATCCTTGGCAAGCTGTTTCAGAGCCGGTCGATCAACAAAAGCAAGAACGAGTTGTTGATCGTCGTTACGCCCCGCGTAATTCAGCCATCTGATGTGGCACCTGCGGGCCCAGCTATGCCGAAGGCATTTTTGGAAGCTCTGCCGACAGCGCGGACAAAAGCGCCGTCGAAATAGCACAGCAAAAAAATCACGAAACGTTTTTATAAACGCGAATATTCAGGGGCACAAGAAAGTAGTCAATGTTAACGGTAGGTATAGCGAGCGGAGACCCTTCCAGTTCTGCACTGCTGCTAGCCAGCCTGCAGCAGACTGGGATGGTGAAATCAATCAAGCAGTGGGCGATACCTGCGGAGAAGCTTCCGGATTCCGCGGAATTGCTTCCGGACGTGGTATTTCTTGACCTGGGGCGTGACCCGGATCCCTATTTTGCATTTGGTGCGCAACTTCGGAGAATTCGTCCGGGTGTGAAAGTAGTGGCATGTTCGTCTACCATTCCACCGAATCATCAACTCTTGCTGGAAGCGATGCGCAGTGGAGTGCAGGATTTTCTGCCGAAGCCGGTTAGCCCTGATGCGTTGAGAGACATGCTGGCTCGTTTTAGTCAGGACATGGAAATTAAGGATCACTCATCCCTAGAGAAATTAATTGTAGTGATGGGGGCGAAGGGAGGGGTGGGCGCAACAACGGTAGCTGTCAATCTGGGAGTGCAGTTGTCGTCGTACGCGAAGAAAAGCGTAGCGTTATTGGATTTCGCGCGCCCACTTGGAAACGTCCACCTGTTGCTCGATCTTCACCCGAGATTTAGCGTTCGAGACGCAGTGGACAACATGGACCGTCTCGATAGCCATTTTTTTGCGGGTTTACTGACACGGCACAAATCCAAGCTGGAAATTCTGGGAGGAGCCACGCAACCGGAAGAGTGGCAGACCATTGCCATACCTCCGCTCGAACGTGTGGTGAACGTAGCGCAAAATAATTTCGATATGGTGCTGGTGGATATCGGTTCACAGTTCTCCTCGGAATGGAGCACGGTGCTGCGAATGGCGCGGATGATTCTCATGGTGGCCGAAGCGAATGTGCCGGCGCTTTGGACGCTTGAACGGCGCCTGCTGGCGTTGAAAGGATTTGGAATAAATCCTGATCGGACCCGCATCATTATCAACCGCTGGCACAAAGGCGACGAAGAAGTGCTCAAGAGCGTGCAAAAGGAGATCAACCGGCCCATATTTGCATGTCTGCCGAACGACTTTCGTAAAGCCAGCGAAGCCGTCAATTTAGGTAACCCGCTGCATGAAAACAACCATAACAACGTATTGAGCGGTCGTTACCGGCAGATCGCCGGACAATTGGCAGGACTAGAGGCAGCGGCGCTTCCGAAAAAAGCCGGATTGGGCGGGCTGTTTTCATTCCCGTCAAAAAGGTAAATAGACTATGCCACCCTTTATAACGACGCCAACGCGAACAGACTTTGGAAATGTAAAGAACGCGATTCACCGCAGGCTGATCCAAAAGCTGAACCTTGATCGCCTGACCGACATCAAGAGGGAAGATGTGCGCCGCGAAGTTGGTGTGATCCTTGATACGCTGGTGGTGGGTGAATCGACACCCATGAATTTGCAAGAGCGGGAGCGCTTGGCGCAAGAAGTCCTTGATGAAGTTTTTGGCTTGGGCCCGCTCGAGCCGCTGTTGGCAGATCCCACGGTTTCGGACATTCTTGTCAATTCCTACAAGCGCGTCTACGTGGAACGAAGAGGAATACTAGAAGCCACGGGCATCCAATTTCGCGATGACGTGCATTTGATGGCCATAATCGATCGAATAGTCTCAGCGATTGGACGGCGCGTGGACGAATCGTCACCGATGGTAGATGCGCGACTGGCGGACGGTTCTCGTGTGAATGCCGTAATTCCGCCACTGGCTGTGGATGGGCCCTGTCTTTCTATAAGGCGATTCGGCAAGGATCCTCTTGTTGCCGAGGATCTGTTACACAAACGCTCTCTCACGGCGCCAATGCTAGAGCTGCTGTCTGGATGCGTGAAAGCACGGTTGAACATATTGATCTCAGGAGGGACCGGTTCCGGCAAGACGACGCTTCTGAACGTTCTTTCTTCATACATTTCCAATCGCGAACGCATCGTCACCGTGGAGGACGCTGCTGAACTTCAACTGAAACAAGAGCATGTAGTTCGGCTGGAAACCCGGCCTCCAAACATTGAGGGCAAAGGAGCGGTTCAACAGCGCCAGCTCGTTATCAATTGTTTGCGTATGCGCCCGGATCGCATCATTGTGGGTGAGGTTCGCGGCGAAGAAGCCTTAGATATGTTGCAGGCCATGAATACGGGCCATGACGGATCGCTGACGACCATTCACGCGAACACACCTCGCGACGCCCTGGGCCGCTTGGAGACTATGGTGGCCATGTCGAACTTGGGCATTCCGGATACTGCCATCCGCAGACAGATTTCTTCGGCAATTGACCTGGTCATTCAAGTGAGCCGTTTGAGCGACGGCACGCGCAAAGTCATTACGGTGGCCGAAATTACCGGGATGGAAGGCAATGTTGTCACCATGCAAGACATCTTCGTGTTTCGTAAGCGTGGTGTACGCGAGACCGGTGAAGTGCTGGGCGACTTTGCGGCCACTGGCGTGCGGCCAAAATTCGCGGAAAAGTTGCTAATGAGCGGTATCTACTTTCCTATTTCCATGTTCAATGAGCCGGAGATGCGCTAGGGATTTTTGTCATATTTGTATTACATTGGCCGTAATTTTGCTTGAGGATTGCTATGGCATTATTGATTTTCGTCATCACGTTTGTGATTGTCACCGTGCTTCTAGGCGGTGCGTGGATGGTGATCACCGCCGATAGCAGTCAGGACGTGGTGCGGCGCCGTATGGATTCGGTGCATAAAGCGGAGCGCCGAGGTGATGTTTCCATTGGCCTAAAATTGGTTCGGGATGAGATGTTGAGCAGCGTTCCCGTGTTGCACAAAGTGATGATGAGGTACGCCTGGTCGGCGAAGTTACGAGAATACTTGTTGCAAGCTGGAATGACGATTAAGCCAGCGAAACTGATTTTGGTCAGCGCCGTCTTAGCGGCCCTTACACAATTCATTGTGAGCCATCTGTATAAAAATTTGCCTTTCCTCGCGACCGCAGGGCTAGCGGGGGGGGTACTCATGCTCCCATTCGCCCTTGTCGCTTGGAAACGAACGCGGCGGCTGCGGCAATTCGAGGAACGTTTTCCCGAGGCTCTCGATCTGCTGGGCCGGGCGGTTCGGGCCGGACACGCGTTCACCACCGGTTTGGAAATGATCTCGAAAGACTCGCCGGAACCCGTGGCGGGTGAGTTTCGAACGACGTTCGAGGAGCAGAATTTCGGCTTACCTCTGCGAGATGCGCTGCTGAATATGACAGAGCGTATTCCGCTGATTGATGTTCGTTTTTTCGTAACGGCGCTACTTATCCAGAAGGAAACTGGTGGAAATCTGGCGGAAATACTTGATAGTCTTTCCCGCGTTATTCGCGAGAGGTTCCGCATTTTTCGCGACGTTCGTGTTCGCACGGCACAAGGACGGCTGACGGCGGGAATTTTGATTGCCCTTCCGATTTTCATGCTATTTGTATTGAGCGTTTTGAATCCAGCGTACACTCGAGTGCTTTTTTACGATCCCAAGGGTCCACCGGTCCTGGCCATCGCGGCCCTCATGCAAGTGGTTGGATCGGTGATTATTTGGAGAATCATCCAGATCGAAGTTTAGCGGTTAGGAGGATTGCGGATGGTTTGGGGCATTACCGCCGTAACATTCATCGCCACAGTGGCAATTCTGCTGGCCTTGTTTTACGCCTTGGCCCCCGGTGAAACCGGGATGGCGGCGCGCCTGTCGCGCCTGATCCGTCCTGTCGCACCAATGCAAGAAGACAGCTTCGCGGAGAAACAAAAAGACCGGGTTCGAAATTCATTGGCATCCGTGGGGAAAATTGTGCCTGGGAATGCCAAGGAGACGCCGCGGTCTCAATTGATGATGGCACGGGCCGGCTATCGCAACCCTGAAGCGATCATGGCGATACGTGGGTTGAAACTGCTGATGCCCGTCGCGTTGGTGGGAGTGGTTATATTTACCGGGATTTATCACTTGAACCCATTCTTTATCCTATTGCTGGCGCCGGTAGCTGGTTATCTGATACCGGAAATATGGTTGCTTTGGCGCGTGAGTTCCCGGCAAAAGAAATTACGGCGTGGACTTCCCGACGGTTTGGATCTGCTAGTGATTTGCGTGGAAGCGGGCCTAGGCCTCGACCAGGCGTTTATGAAGGTTGCGGACGAACTGCGCATCGCGCATCCCGAGCTGAGTGAAGAGCTGCACCTAGTAAATCTGGAAATGCGGATAGGGAAAACTCGGCTGGAGGCGCTGAGAGAGCTTGCTCGGCGCACCGGCCTTGAGGACATTAAATCCATGGTGGCGATGTTGGTACAGACGGACCGCTTTGGTACCAGCGTGGCCCAGTCATTACGAGTGTATTCGGACGAGCTGCGCATTAAGAGACGCCAGCGCGCGGAGGAAATGAGCGCGAAAACCAGCGTGAAAATGGTGCCGCCGCTGGTGTTATTCATCTTTCCGGCATTGATGGTAGTGATTCTGGGGCCTGCGGTAATTCAGCTTATGCGACAAATGATGCCTGCACTTCAGAAATAATGAACGTCCCGCGATCTTACAGATGGCGCGAGACCAGGTGGTTACAGAAAGGAGTGGTTTATGGATAACGTAACGATGATTCGTATCGCGGCTGGTGTACTCGCAGTTGTAGTTCTATTCGTTATTATTTATCGCCGTAAGCGTAAGTCTCTGGAGTAACAGAGTCGGACGCGGTCTCACGGAAGCACATTTTGATAAATCAGGTGGTCAGATTTGATGCACACCGGCGTTAACAGTCGTCCTCTTTACGTCTATAACAAGACGCGAGAGACTTTTGTGGCTACTGAGGCTACAGTGGCGGACAGCTACATAAGGCGGCTGGTCGGTCTTCTTGGCAAGACCAAGCGCTGGGCGCAACTAGGACGAGGTTTATGGATTGTGCCTTCGAGCGGTGTCCACACGATCGGAATGTTGTTTCCCATTGACCTGATTTTCTTGAGCAAGGATAAGCAGGTGGTGCATGTGGAAGAGCACCTTCGACCGTTTCGTATTTCGAAAGTCTCTCTGAAAGCCACGAGTGTATTGGAGCTTCCTCCTCATACTATTTATCGCTCCGGGACCCAAGTCGGGGATAGTTTCGAGATCGCCCCGGTTCGTTGATTGCGCGCCACCGGCTCCGCGATGACAGTCTCAAGCTCCAGCGCGTGTCCGGTTCGATTGCGTAGTGGATCGTGGACTCGAGGCGCGAACCAGTCGCGTAAGCAATTTTTACGGCTAAGCAACTGAACAATCGAAAGATGATTGGATGAATCAACGCCGCCACGTTCGCCACGTTGTTACGCCGCGACTCTACGTAGCCATGAGTGGGTCTAGCGCGGGCGGGATCCTGCATGATGTCAGTGACGGTGGTGTGGCCCTAGATATCGTTGGTTCGACACCCGCCGCCGAACGTGTTCTCCTGGATTTTGATATGTCCGAAACGGGAGAACACTTCGAAGGATTAGGGCAAATCATTTGGAAGAACGATTCCGCGAATAGAATCGGTGTTCAATTTGTGAATTTGCCGGATGCATCTCGTCACAAGGTTAGAAACTGGCTGTCCGCAAAATCGACTTCCCACGACACTTTGCAAAATGTGGTTGTCCAAGACCGGGGCGACGGAATGAGCGTAGAGACCCCGCCGTGGATAAGGGAGCGCATCGTCACCCCGGCAGTTTCAGCAGTTCTCGAGCGTCCGGAAAAAGAAGACCTAGCGATTCCTGCGGCCGCCGCCCGCGCCCAGCTGAAGACAGAGTTCGAACCGGTTTCTTCGTCACGGTACACCACGGACGAGCCACCGAATGAAAAAGATGACCACCCCTTCACCGAGTCGCGAGGTCCCGTCTCTAGAACTCTTGACGCAGAGCCTCTACTGGGTCAGGGCGTTCCGCCGGAGGACATTTCTCCGGGCAGGGTCGCTTACAGTTGGAACGATTTGCGCCGATTGATGATAATTGTTGCGATAATTTGCCTTGCGATAATACTCGTGGCCCTGGGAATCAGGGTTCTCAAGACAGGTTCGGCATACCATAGTGTCAAATCACTCGTTGAAAGTTTGTTGAGCCCGTCGGCATCGGTGCGTGTGGCATCACCGAAGGTTTCTACATCCGCTCCGAGCAGGGCACCTCGAACCTCAGTAGACAAGATAACGGACCTGAGTACCGCCAACAAGGCGGCTACCGCTGATCAATTTGAGGTAATGGACGCACAGAATGGTCGACGATATCTCCCACGGACTGGGACGAACGTGGTGGTCCAATTCGAAAAATCACGCCCATTACAACCGGGCGATATGACCCCAAGGTTGCCTGCATCTGTGTTGAAGCTGTTTTCGGCTCCTCTCTCAGATATCACCAGAGCGAAGATGGGGCGAGTATCGCAGCAATTCTCAGGAGAGTTGCCTGTTGTCGAGACAATTCCCGAATATCCTACTTTTGCTTTGCAAACCAATGTGGAGGGCAGGGTGGTCCTAAGCGCGATAGTTGGAATAGATGGCACGTTGCATAACGAACATGTAGTCAGCTCTCCATCGATGTTGGACTCGACGGTTCTGGACGCTGTAAAGAAGTGGCGATATCACCCACACTACGAAAATGGTAAGGCAGTAGAGGTTGAAACCCAAATTACAGTAGATTTCTCGATTACCACAGAGTAGGACTAGGTTCCGAGCAGCCTGACTCTACGTTTCCTTTCAATGTTGCTTTTTGCCAGTAACAGGTGCGGGTGTGTTACTAACCGAACCCGCATTACCGCCGTTGCCGTTGTTGGCGATGTTCCCGCCACTACCGTTGCCGCCGCCGCTGCTGTTTCCGCCGGTGCCGTTGTTGCCCCCCCCACCACCGCCGCCGGTTTGCTGACCAGTTGTTCCGTGACTGCCATTGCCGGTCGCACTATCCGAACCGCTACCGCCGGCCTGGCCCGCAGAACTTTCCCCAGAGACCGAGCTTGCAGCCCTATTCATCTGGTTCGAATTCCAGCTTCCGAAAACATAGATTGCGGCAGCGGCAAACAGGGCAATTATACCAATCGTCAACGCATATTCCGTCGTACTTTGTCCGAGCTGCGTTTTTCCTGATCGCTTGAGTAAAAACATGTGCACACCTCGTACTGGCAGCCAATTGCAGAACAGCGCAATCGCTTCTAACACAAATTGACTATACGCGGTTTCCATTCCGAACGCTAGCGCTGCGCGCCGTTGGTGATGCTCTAATTCTGTGTTGTTGGTGGCGGTCGAATGTGAATAGCGAGCCTACGGCAGCTCGTCAGCTTCAGATTTATTTCGCTCTATACATTTCCAGCAAGATTAGGAGTTATCCAGATTGAAAGCATAACGGCGACTCCATGTCCGTAACCCAAACAGATAGACAGACTCTACTCAGATTTAAACGCTTCAGTACTCAGTACTACCAGTTCAGTACTACTGGGCGTGCAAATTTTGTGGGCCGAAGTGATATTTGTCATGGAGAGTTTATATCTTTAGATATAAGATAATGCCGCACCGAAATCGAATGACTCAACGAACATAGCAGCCGGATGGAAAAGCCCGTGACACCAGATCGCCGCCGTTTCCGCTATGTTGTCAAGCCGCGACCATTCATTGCTATGAAGGGCTCTGGCGGAATTCTCCGTGACGTCAGCGATGACGGCTTGGCAATAGATGTAGTTGGCCCCAGCCTCACTTCCAAACGCGTTCATTTGAACTTTGACATCTCCGAAACCGGGGAGCACTTTGAAGGCCTTGGAGAAATTATTTGGAAGAACGAGACAGGAAGCAAGGTCGGTGTCCGCTTCGTGGATTTGCCGGATGCATCCCGCCGCAAGGTTCGAAACTGGCTGGCGACAAAATCTGACTCATTCGTAAGGCTCAAAAACGTGGAAATTCAAGACCGTGGGACGGCCACGAACGTGGAGGCTCCGTTATGGATGCGCCCGCGCGCGGGTGCATTAGGAGCTGCAGCAATTCCCGAACTCCCGGAAAAAACAGAACCGGCGGTCTCTGCTTTCAACAATAGGCCCTCAGTAGAGAGTGAGATCAAACCGGCCCTGTCGACACGGTACACCAGTGTCGTGCCGCCGAGCTTCGAAACCAGTGCATGGCTACGCCCGCTCACGGAGAGTGCGACAACTTCAGTAGTGCTGGAATCCCCAGAAAAAGTAAAACCATCGGTTTTACCTGCCGGCAGCAGCTCGACTCTAGAAAGGGAATTCAAACCGTTCTCATCTCCGCACCATACGAGCCTTGCTGTGCCGAACTTCGAAACCAGTACGTCGCTACGCCCGCTCATGGAAAGTTCGGCAACTTCAGTAGTGCTGGAATCCCCGGAAAAAGTAGAACCGTCGGTTTTATCT
>CAXMLS010000456.1:0-2863 GCA_964194235.1 uncultured bacterium
GCGGGTGGAGCCTGCCCGCCGAGGCGGGGGACCTTTCCGACGCTTTTGCTTTTCTCTTGCGGTTTTGCTTTTCTCTTACGCTTTTACGCTGTCGTATCAAGTCACTTCGCCGCGAACGACCGCACCAGATTCACCAGCTCCCACCGCTGCTGCTCGGTCATGCGCTTCTTGAATCCCGGCATTGGCCGCCGCCCCTCGCTGATCTGATAAAAAAGCGCGCCATCCGTGGCGTTCTTCGCCCGCGCCGAGTTCGCCAGGTCCGCTGGCGACGGATAATTTTTCCACGCTTCCGGCCCGTCCCCTTTCCCGGTATCGCCGTGGCAACGGGCGCAATTTTCCTGGTATAGCACGCGGGCAGCACGCATCCCGGCATGCGAAGGGTGAATCGGATTCTCTCGCCGCGCAGCTTCTTCGGGAACGATCCATTCTGTTCTCCTCAGGAACGCCAGCACCAGCGCCATGACCATCAGCGCCACCAGCACGCCGAACAGTAGCTTCCGCAGCTTAAGTTTCTGTCGTGAGTCCAGAGTCATGGGTGAGGGGAAAATTCTCGCACAAAAGCCATCATGAGCGGCACAGGAATCCGCGCCGGCAATTTTGCGAAAGGAGCTTCTCTACTGCGGGCGCAGAATCAGCCAGACCAGCTCGCCATTGAAGAACAAAATTGCCGCGGCCACCACACACGCCACAATCGTGGTGACCCGTGAATTCACCAGCTCGCCCATCTTTCTGCGGCTGCTGGTAATTTGTATCAGAGGAATCACCGCAAACGGCAGTTGAAAGCTGAGGACCACCTGGCTGAACACCAGCAGCGCGGTAACCTTCGATTCTCCCGCGATGCCGATCACCAGCGCCGCCGGTAAAATCGCCATCGACCGCGTAATCAGGCGACGCAGCCACGGCTTCATGCGAATTTCCAGGAATCCTTCCATCACAATCTGCCCGGCCAGCGTGCCGGTGAGCGTGGAGTTTTGCCCGGAAGCCAGCAACGCGCATGCAAACAATGTGCTCGCGAGGCTCGCGCCCAGCAGCGGGCTCAGTAGTTTGTAGGCATCCGCGATTTCCGCCACATCGTGCAGCCCGCGTGTGTGAAACGCCGCCGCGCCCAACACCAGAATCGCCGCGTTCACGAACAGCGCCAAACTCAGCGCGAAGGTCGAATCGAAAATCGCATAACGCACTGCTTGCTTGCGGTCGTGATTTGAGTCGCCATACGCCCGCGTCTGAACAATGCTCGAATGCAGATACAGATTGTGCGGCATGACCGTGGCGCCCAGAATCCCGATGGCGATGTACAGCATTTCCCGGTTGCGCAAAATTTCCAGGTGCGGGATAAAACCCAGCGCCGCGTGCCGCCACAGCGGCTGCGCAAAAAATATTTCATACGCGAAGCACGCCGCGATGGTGGCAATCAGCGTCACCACGAACGTTTCGATTAACCTGAACCCGCGCCCTTGCAGCGCCAGCACGATCAGCACGTCCAGCGCGGTGATCATTACACCCGCCAGCAGCGGCAATCCAAACAGAAGTTTCAGCGCCACCGCCGAGCCCAGCACTTCCGCCAGGTCGCACGCGGCAATCGCAATCTCGCACACTACCCACAAAAACAAGGCCGTCGGCCGCGAATAATGTTCACGGCACGCCTGCGCCAGGTCCCGGCCCGTAGCGATTCCCAGCTTGGCCGAGAGCGCCTGCAAAAACATCGCCATCAAATTGCTCAGCAAAATTACGCTCAGCAGCGAATACCCAAATTTCGATCCGCCCGCAATGTCCGTCGCCCAGTTGCCCGGATCCATGTAACCGACCGCCACCAGGTATCCCGGCCCGGCAAACGCCAGCAACTTGCGCAGTCGCGAAGCCCCCGCGGCAAACGGAATCGTGCGAAACGATTCCGGCAAAGACGGCAACACCCTGCCGTTGCGCATCCCGCGCGTGGACCACCAACTGCTGTCGCCATTTCCGCTGGAAGAAGCCGTATTAACCGAGGCATCGGCCGAAGTAGTACTTAAAGATGTATCGCCCGAAGAGGATTCGCTGTTTATGGACGGTTCGTTTTCGAGTTGGGGAGGAGTACCGGGTGCCATGGTTTCGAGTTAACTATGTTAAAGCTACATACTAAACTACAATTAATAAGCCCAACTGTCAATGGAAGGACACAATTTTGTTTCTCAAAACGTTAACTCGTGCCTCGCTATTACGGAATAAATGGTAGTCTTCCCTGCCCGTCGCGAATCACGACGCCCAGCGAAACACCGCGCCGCTTCTTGTGTTAACTTCGATAGGTATTTCAGGAGAGCATCGCAATGGACGAGCAGCGGCCGCCGCAAGCGCAGGGCCAAGGTCAAATTCAGATTAAGGCCGACGAAAAAGAATTACAGGGCCAGTACAGCAACCTGGTGATGATTCACCACAACCTCGAAGAGTTCACCATGAACTTCATCTACATTTTCCCCAATGGTGCGCAGGGCAAACTGACTGGCAGCATGATCGTCAGTCCCGGCCACGCCAAACGCATCTGGCGGGCCCTCGGCGAAAACATCGCCCGCTACGAATCCCAATTCGGCGCCATCAAAGAATCTCCAACGAACGAGCCCACTCCTACAGTAGGCTTCGTCCAGTAGGCTTCGTTCAGTAAAGCTTCGCGACCTCACCGTGTCGCATAGGTGTCAATCCATTCACCCTCTCGTTGGCCTGAATCCGCAAGAAAGGGTCTCGCGTACACAATTGCGGATTTCGCGCTGCCGTCGTAAACTGCTCAAGTTGTTCGATCGCCACTCCGTTCCAAGGGCCTGTAGCTCAGGTGGCTAGAGCGCGCCCCTGATAAGGGCGAGGTCGGTGGTTCAAGTCCACCCAGGCCCACCAT
>CAXMLS010000457.1:0-1686 GCA_964194235.1 uncultured bacterium
ATTTCCATCCGCCAGATCGAACAATCCCATAATACTTGGTTCCATTCTCGTGCCCCGACCGTGGAACTCTCCGGTCAGTGCTCCTCGCACCGGGTATGACCAGCCCGCCAGTTTCTGCAATCCTTCCAGTGGACTTTTTTCCAGGCTCGCATCGGCGGTCCACGAATTGTCTGGCAGAAAGCTCCAGTCTGTGAGCATGAGGCTCACATCCAAAGACGTGGCCGTCTCTCCGCGGCGTGCATGCCCATGAGCCAGCGCCAATACCGTCGGTGAATACGTCAGGTCGCCATCCAGCGAGTCCACCAAAAACGAGCTGTACCTGAAATTGTCCGCGCGAATATGTCCCGCGAAGGTCGGACCGCCCGATGGTCCGGTGATTTTTCCATCCCAAACCACTTTTCCTGAAATTGGCTGGCGCGCATCATCGGAACCCGACGGAGCATTACGCAGCGCATTGATAAAATCTTTGTAAGTTCCCATCGAAGTGGTTTCAAACTTCAAGTCCAGTCCGGAATTTCGCGGCGCAAGCAAACCGGAGATGCTACCGCGACTCGTGGGTGTTTGAAAGGCTCCGGACACCACCGTGAACAGGCTCGTGTCATAGCGGTACGTAAATTGCCAATTCGCATTAACTGGCTCGTGTCCCGCTGCCGTTTCTTCCGGCGGCATCCATTCCATTTTTCCGGAAATTGCGAAATGCTCGAACGCCGCCGTCCACACTTCTACTGTATCCGCCGTCAGCGTCGCATCCCAATGCAGCTCGTCAATCGGGAATCCGTGATGTTCGATCGCCGGCAGCAATGCCGCCAGCCGCACATCCTGCACGTGCGTATCCGCGCGAAACTGCATACCCGCGAACTTCAAAGTTACGCGCCCCGTGACTTTCCCTCCGAGAGCGCCCGCAAAAAAATCTGGCACCTCTAGCCCATCATTGTTAATTCGATATGTACCGTGGCTCGTCAATCCCGTCGCGTGGAAATCGTCATACGGCAACGCGATGTTTTGCCCGGAATAGCTGCCCGAGCCGTGATACTCGCCGCCCGTCAGCGTACCCTCGCCACGAAAATCGGCGCGACCCGTCGGCACCAGCGGCTGCCGCAGCGTCTCGCGAAGATCCAGCAACTCCAGCCAGCCTCGATAGCGCAGCTTCCACCGCGGATCCGTAAAGCTGCTTAACTCCGCGTGGGCATCCACATGTGACCGCCCCGCGCTGAAAATTCCTTGCTCCAGGGTAAAGCCGTCACGCGATACGGTGAATTTCGCCGATACGCCCACTGGCACCGGAAGAAAACTTTTCGCGGTAAACCGAATGTTTTGCCAGTCAAGATTGCCGACGTACAGCAAATGATCCAGCGGCCCGCTCGCATCCACCGCCAAATGCAGGCTGTCTCCTTCGACCGCCAGAGGAGTCTTCACATCGTTGTAGAGAATCCAGCCATTTTCTAATCTGACGTGGCGCACACGGAGATCCAGCAGTTCTTCTTGCAGCGGTTTATTCGATGCCCGCGGTCGTCGAGGTGTCGGGACATTTGTCGCCCCATTTTTTGCCACCCGGATATGCACGTGCGGCTGCCGAACGATCAATTCGTCCAGCGAAACTTTGCGGTTCCATACGGAATCGATGCGCAGACCGGCTTGCACTTCTTCCGACGAAAAAAGAGGTTCCGTTCCGGTCGGTTCCAGCCC
>CAXMLS010000458.1:0-2127 GCA_964194235.1 uncultured bacterium
AGCGAGTTGAATGCGGCTTGTTAATACCTTCTCGGCGTGCAGTGGAGTCACTCTGCTCGACGCCATCTTGAATGTCGTATACTCATAATCGGTTATGAGTTTGACATATCGATTCAGATACCAGTTCACGCCAATCGCTTGTTCCCGAGCCCGCTGAGCTGCGCTTTTCGGATTCGCAAAAAGTGGAAACGCGTGGCCGTCGATCCAGACTTGGCTGAATCGCGCGGCGATTTCCACGGCTCCGAAGTGACTAAATCCTCTGGTCGGAGAAAACGAATTTCGCGGGCGAATTGAGCCGTACCCATTCTTTTCGCCCGTGAGCACTACTGATCCCGCCACTTGCCAGGCTTCGTTTTTTACCCTTCGGGTGATGTTTTTGTTAAGCACGTCCTGCGAGGAGATCACATACTCGGTCAGCAGACCGATCGCGCCAACGTAGTAGTAGGCTTGAGGCGAAATGCGGTTGTGCTTACCATTCGCTAACGCTGCAGAACGATACTTGAAGAATGTGCTCTGTCCCACGGTTTTCAACCCAGCTATCGTACCTTGCTGATCTCCTGCCGAGCCGGCTACACCGATACCAAACTGGCGGATCGCGGTGACGCCGGTAGTTGCAAATGGATGGAAAAATAACCGGGCGGCAGCCTCGTTTCGATGCGCCCATTCAGTGAAGACGCCATTCGATCCATCGTTGGATCCATTGAAATAGCCGACTGCGTAAGTGATAGAGTCCGAAAGGGTAGAACCGGCAACTTGCGCGCCTATATATCGGAGCGGGATCAGATCAGAGGCCAAGGAACGTTCCGCAAATGCCAAGTCGCGGTCGGATTTCAGGATTTCGAGGCCAATCGGCTCCTTAAACTTTCCCACCCGAAGTTTGGCAAAAGGGAGGGATTTCAATTCCAGGTAGGCTTCCTGGATTTGCGGATTGTCTTGTCCGAAATCAGGCATGAAACGGAAATCCACCGCGTTGAACAGCGTGCCTTCAAACAGCGGACGGATGCGCCGGAACAGAAATGTGTCCAGGTCTTTTCCGTCGATGTTGTTGGAGAACATCCGATTGTCGGCTTGGACGTAACCATGGACATGCAGTTGGTTGGCGTGATCTTCAGTGGAGATCCATAAGCCGTCCCGCCGAAAGGAGACGGGAGATGCACTGTTGGTGCATGCGGAACTTGGGTCCACGACAGACGCGACGTCAGCGTCGTCGGTCAGAGCTTGCGCGTGGATCACCGATCTCACGGACAGCAGCAAAGCAGCACAGAATAAAAATTTACGCATAAGTGTTCTCAATTATTCCTATCTATTAAGTAGACATACTGGACATCGTTAGTAACCTCGGTGACCTTTGACTCCTACCTACATACATCAAGAAAGCTTAGAAACCTTGCGACCTGAGTAGGCTATCCGGTGGATCGGGCGCCAGATACGTTCCGGATGTCGAACCCTTGTGCCATAACGCTCAAGCGGGAACCAAACCCCATCCTTCGCGCAAACGCTTTTCGATTGTCTTAAACACCAGACCATCCACGATGTACCCAATCGTGATGATCAGAATCACGACGGCGATCACGGCATTCGTGTTGCTGGTCTCGCGGCCCATCATCAGAACCTGACCCAATCCGAGACTGACGTAAAGCATTTCAGCTGTGATTAGGAAGCGCCAAGCAAAGGCCCAACCCTGTTTCAGCCCGGTAACGATGAAGGGAAACCTGGCAGGACAATTTTGGCCGAATAAGCCGCAAAGAGCCAGGGGGCATACGATGAATTTCGATTTCATTGTCGTTGCCCGCACTTTTTTCTACCGACCATTAGGAATTACATGCCTTATTAAGCTAATCTTGTGTCAGGCCTGTAGCTCAGTTGGTTAGAGTGCGTCCCTTACACGGACGAGGTCTGGGGTTCGAGTCCCCACGGGCCTACCAATTTGACACCTCACTACATTTTTACCCGCCGGCCTACAGCCCTCGGCATCTATGGGGCTCGCAAAGCGGCGCGGTTGAGCAAGAGGACTTAAAGTTTGAGTTGTAATCGAAGTTCGCCGTGCCATCGATTAAAATAGAAGGGAACACAAGGAACACTGTTCCGGTTGGGAAGGAACTGTAGGGCCTGTCTCTTATACACATC
>CAXMLS010000459.1:0-1865 GCA_964194235.1 uncultured bacterium
AGATGTGTATAAGAGACAGTACCCGGACTATCCAAATGTTCATTTTGCTTTCGGCAGGCTGCTGCTGGAAACCCATGAGACTGACGAAGCCGTCGAGCAATTTCAACTCGAGTTGAAGCGCGATCCGAAAAATGTAAATTCGATGCTGGAAATCGCGGTCGCGCGTGAACTAGTGGACGCGCAGGGTGGTTTGAAATATGCCGAAGAGGCTGCCAGGCTGGCCCCAGGCTTGCCATTTGCCCATTACCTCCTTGGGATGCTGCGCTTGGACACGGGTGATGCAGCAGGCGCAATTCCGGAACTTGAAATCGCCCAGAAAACATTTCCCCGGGAGGCAGGAGTGTACTTCTCGCTTGGGAAGGCCTATGCACGTGTGGGCCGCAAAGAAGAAGCAGCCAAAGCTCGCGCGGAATTTGCCCGGTTGAATACGCAAGCTGCAAAGCAACCAGGTGTAGATTCCTATGGAGGTCAAGTGAGCAGCCTCGACAAGGAGAAACCACGCTTGTGAGCCCTGGTTCCTGCTTGCCCCGCTTCCGCAGCCGGTCTGCGGCTAAAGCCGACTTCTCTCGGCGGGATTTCTTGCGGTCCTTGAGCGCCCAGCTGGGCCTTTCAGGCGGTCTCGCACTCTTCGGCGGAAGCCCATTTCCTCGCAACGCAACCTCGCGGATTGTCCAATCCCAGCAAACTAGGCCAGTTTTGTTTGAAGAAATTCCGGCCGCCAAGACCGGAATCTCCTGGCGACACGTAAACGGGCGTTCCCCCGAATACTACCTCCCTGAAACTACCGGCGCCGGATGCGCGTTTCTGGATTACGACAATGACGGCTGGATGGATATATACCTCGTCAACAGCGGCAAGTCCGATTTTTTTATCCCCGATCCGCCGCTGCGCAATGCGCTCTATAAGAATAATCGCGACGGAACTTTCACCGATGTCACGGAAAAGGCAGGCGTCGCCGCTGGAGGCTATGGCATGGGCGTTGCCGTGGGAGACTATAATGGCGACGGTTTCCCCGATCTTTACGTCACCCAATATGGCCGCAGCATTCTCTATCGCAACAACGGCGACGGCACCTTTACCGATGTCACCGAAAAAGCCGGCGTCGCCGCTCCCGGCTGGTCTTCGAGTGCGGTCTGGTTTGACTACGACAACGATGGAAAACTCGATCTATTCGTCTGCCGATTCGCTGATTTTGACAAGTCCAAACACAAATTTTGCGGCAACGAGCGTACTGGAAAACGCTACAACTGCAGTCCGCGAAGTTACCCCTCGTCACGCAGCTGGCTTTTTCACAACAACGGCGACGGGACATTCAGAGACGTTTCCGTCGAATCTGGAATTGCCAAGGTGATGGGCAAAGCCTGGGGCGTCGTCGCCACCGACATCAACAACGACGGATGGATGGATCTCTTCGTTGCCAATGACACGGTCCAGAATTTTCTTTTTCTCAACAACAAAGGAAAATTTACCGAGATCGGCCTCGAAGCCGGCGTTGCTTTCAGCCAGGACGGTCGCGAGCGCGGAGGGATGGGAGTGGACTCCGCGGATTTCGATCAGGATGGCTGGCAGGATCTGTTCGTCGCAAACGTCGACCAGGAGATGTATTCGATCTACCGTAGCAACCATGACTTGACGTTTGAAGACATGGCCGGACCCATGGGACTTGGCCGAACCACGCTTCTGATGAGTGGCTGGGGGTTGAAATTTTTTGACTACGATAACGACGGCAACGTGGATCTTTTTATCGCCAATGGGCATCCCGACGACAAGATCGAAGATCACTCCAGCAATGTGTTCTACCGCGAGCCCTTGCTGCTCTTCCACAACACCGGCCGCACGTTTGAAAACGTCACCGCATCGGCGGG
>CAXMLS010000460.1:0-1802 GCA_964194235.1 uncultured bacterium
GTGTATAAGAGACAGCCACTATGCCGAGTCTAAACGAATTCTGGAAACCATCCGCCAGGAATCGGGCAGCGATGGCATCCTAAAACGTGAAGACTTAAGTCCAATTTCCACCCACCAGGTACCCAACCATTAAATCTAGGAACCTATTGAATTACGACCGTCCTGGTTTTCGGGGAGAACTCGTCAGAAAAAACGGTGATGATATAGATGCCTGGCTGAAGCCCTTCTGTGTCCACCTCGCGTTCGTTTACCCCCTCCTCGCGGTCGAAATGAAAGTGCTTACCTCCCTCATCTTTGCCGATGGGCACGAAAACGAGTTGGCCGTTGTCTACTCTGGCGAGCGACAAGCGCGCATCCTTGTCCGGAACAGGATTTCCGGTGCAATCCGTGTTGCCAAATAACTTGAATTCCACTTCAATTTCCTGTCCGACGGTGAATGCTTGACCCTCGGTAGGAGACACAAAATTGAAGCAGTCAGTTTTCCCGGGCTCGTCGAAGGCAGCTACGCTCGATAGGCCAGGAACTTTACCGACCATTGTTGGATCCGTCCCCCCATTAACACAAGATCCTTCACCACCAGGACAAGGCGGGAAGGTTGAATAGCCCGTTAAGATGTCCTCGGTATAGACTGCTGAGGCGTTGTCGCCGGGCGCATGGAGGAAAGCAGGACTGTGGATTGTCTGAGTGGGAAGATTATCGTAACTGAGCGTGAGAGTGATCAGTCCTTTATAATCCTTGTTCCTGACAGGCACACCGTTCGGGCCAAGAGCAAGCCCCGAGAAATCGTATTCATCGCATTTCGAGCCATTTGCCGAGTATTTGACGCACACGGTACCCTCAGGGAAGGC
This sequence comes from uncultured bacterium, assembly GCA_964194235.1. GTDB lineage: Bacteria > Acidobacteriota > Terriglobia > Acidiferrales > UBA7541 > Acidiferrum. Next base: position 849 of record CAXMLS010000460.1, read on the forward strand.
GCCCGGAGCAAGCCCGTCGATAGTATGGTCAACGGTCACAGTAAGATTAAACGGCCTCAGCACAGTATCAAATTTAACGACGAGCTTGCCGTCGCCGAAAAAATTATAGGTATTTGTAGTATTGGTCGAACTGAAAGCGTTCGTGCAAGACACCCCTTCCTCAGAAGGGGAACATGTAGCCGCCCAACACGGGGTAAGCAACAACCCAAACGCAACGAACAGAAAACCGAACACACGCTTGAACATGAGAACCCTCCTATAGAGTCTCCAGAGCGAGTTTCGAGGGGGGGACGGTCAAATAAGGACTCGAATTGCAAAGGAACAGTGGCCGAATATCACATGGAAATGTTTCGCGGTCAAGGCGAAGTTAATGGGAAAATATTTGCATACTAATGGACAGTCGGCCAGGCGCGGGAGTCTTCAAACTTAGTAAACTCAGAAAACGCTGGCTACGTCACCACAAATGGGGCCTGCGAACTCAAGTGATTCCGGCGCACGCGGCCCGCATCCGCGAAAACACTTTGCAAAAAGGCTTGCGCGACCGCCAAGAGTATCGCCCATCGATGTCAGCACATTAGCGAGGCACCACCGTCGATCTCAATCAACTGACCTGTATCCAACCTGCCTGTTCAACAGTTTGCCGGAAGCGTTCCAAACCGGTTTGCGCGAGTGGCAGGAACGAGGGTGGACCCGATGGGCCGAATCGGAACACCCGCTGATATCGGCAACGCTGTCGCCCTGATCTGCTCAAGGTTCCGGAAGTAGCATTGCAGGAATTATGGCATCCAGTTCCGGTTTCTCGAGGGTCGCTTTGATCTCATCTTCGGTAGTCGCTAGTGAAATGCGAAAGTCTCCGCCAAGATGCTTGCGAAGTTCCGAGAAGATGTCTGCGTCATCCGTGATCACGGCGAGCGAATACGTAGCGGACTAGTACATCTGTCTCTTATACACATC
>CAXMLS010000461.1:0-10822 GCA_964194235.1 uncultured bacterium
GATGTGTATAAGAGACAGAACTTGTAGTATGCCTGTCCCGGCTTCGAACATACGCGGGTACAGCGGCGTAAAAATGAGATTGCTTCGGCGTTTTTCTTCTGTTCTATCTTTAGCCCGCCCATCTCGACGAGGGCATCGGCATAGTTCGGTTCTAAGCGCAGGATGCGGGCGAAATAATTTTCAGCGTCGTCGTATACCCCTTGCGTCTTGGCAATAAGCCCAAGGTTAAAGAGAATCGGGAGATTGTTGGGATCCGCTTTCAGACCTTGATGCAGATACTGTTTGGCCTCATCAAACCTGCCGAGATGCCGATAGCAAAGACCCATGAAGGAGTAGGATCTGGCGGACGGATCGAGCTTCAGCAGCAATTTGAATTCTTCAAGAGCCTCAGGGACCTTACCGACCGTGAAGTAACTTTCTCCGAGTGCGGCATGAAGGTCTGCTCGACGCGGTTCCAGTTTTATGGCTTCGTTTAGCAACGGAATGGCATCTTCATAGAATGATTGCTTCATGCTGACGCGCGCTAATAGAAGGAGGATGTCTGTATTCTCTGGTGCAAGCTTGCGTGCCCGTACGAGAAGTTCAAGAGCTTCTACATCCCTGCGTTGGTCGCTTTGCGAACGGGCCAGAAGATAAAGTGTGTCGGCGGAGTCTGGTTGTAACTCGAGTGATTGTTCGAGGACTAGTTGCGCTTTAGCCGGGACATTGTTACGAAGATAGGCCTGACCAAGATCATGAAGTATTTCAAACGTCCGAGGTTTCAGGGCATCGGCCAACTCGAATTCATGTATCGCTGGAACGTACATTTGCGCGGAGGCCAGTAGCACGCCCAGAGAGAAATGGACTTCTACATCCTTAGGATTCCGCGCAGAAAGGGTCTGCGCGGTCTTTAATCCCTCGGACGTTTTTCCGGCTATCAAAAAAGCTTTGGTAAGGTTCAACAGCGCGCTGGCGTCGGGAGGCTGAACAAGCTTCAGCGCCGCGATTGCTTCTTTCGGCCGCTGCGTGGCAAGCAGAATGAGCCCGAGATTATAATTCGCAGTGACGTTTCGTGGTTCCAAGCGCAAGGCCTGCCGGAAGATTTGTTCCGCCAGAACCAGTTTCTGCTGGGTTGCGTAGCTGGTCGCCAGATTGTTCAGTGTCTCGACAGAACGAGGGTGAAACTGCAACGCTTTCTGGAAGGTCGCAACGGATTCCGCGTGTTGCTGCCGCTGGTCATAAATCAGTCCGAGCAGGTTAAGAGCATCCAGACTCTGTGGAGAGTTCGTGAGGTAACGCTGAATGGCGATGAACGCGTCGTCCAGCGACCCCTGCCGGAATAGAGTTTTGGCATGCTCCAGCTCCGAAGCCTCGTCGTAGACAGTCCACCCTTCGTCAGTCAGTGATGCAGGAATCGCAGGAACCTCCTGCGGCCACAGAGGTTGCACACAGAGGAACAAACCAGCACCAAAGATTCGGCAAAAACATTTCATCGGACGACCCATTTAAGCGGAAGGGCTAGCCGTGATATTGTGAACATCGCCTTTTCCAGTTTCGGCATTAAACGATTTACATCCAGAAAGGGCATTTCGTGTTGCTCATCGGCAAATGTTAACACGGCAGAAGGAGCTGAGCGGACGTGTTCGCGGGCAAAGATCGCAAATCTTATAGAACCGCTCGCCCGAAACTAAGAGTCAAGCGCACGGCGCTTCTGTGCAGCATTTCTTTTTTATTTGCGTGGAACAAAGCAATTTTCTTTTCATACGAAGGTAGCCCGGCACAACAATCAACCGCTATAGCTCCAAAATTCAACGATGTAACTTCAGCCCTGGACGTGCGATTCCAGCATCAGGCTTCGCATACCTCGAAGAAATATCTGATCGAAACGATGGGAGCGGGGGTAGCACTCTTCGATTACGACAACGATGGCCGCCTAGACATATTCCTGGTGAATGGAGCGCCCCTAAGTGATCCCACGATAAAGGGATCACTGCCGCAAAAGAGTACTTCCAAATATTGGAACCGTCTTTACCACCAAAAAGCAGACGGCAAGTTTGAAGATGTGACGGAAAAAGCAAATCTTCAAGGCGCAGGCTATGGAATGGGCGTCGCAGTAGGAGATTACGACAACGATGGCTTTGAAGATCTTTATGTCACAGCTTACGGCGGCAATAAGCTCTACCACAACAACGGGGATGGTACGTTCACGGACGTAACCGAGAAGGCAGGAGTTGCGGGCAGCGGATGGTCAACCAGTGCTGCCTGGGTGGACCTGGACGGCGATGGCCTGCTGGATTTGGTGGTGGCGAGATATGTTCAATGGGATTTCGATGACATCTGGTGTGGAGAACGTAAAGCGGGATCCCGCGCCTACTGCCATCCCGATCAGTTTCAGCCAATCTCTCCTTTAGTATTTCACAACGAAGGTCACGGCCGATTCACCGAAATTTCACGAGCAATCAATCTATCCAAGCCGGGCAAAGGATTGGGTGTGGCGGTGGCTGATTACAACCGAGATGGTCACCCGGACGTGTTTATCGCCAACGACTCTGTTCCTGAATTCCTATATAAGAATAAGGGTGATGGTACGTTTGACGAGGTAGGACTGATGTCCGAGGTGGCCGTTGATGGAGACGGGCGTACTTTTGCCGGCATGGGCGTGGATTTCGCTGACTACAATAATGACGGTTTACCGGACCTGGTAATTACCGATCTCGCTTACCAAATGTACGCGCTTTATCAAAACAACGGCGATGGCAGCTTTACTTACGCCAGCCAGACCACCGGCCTCGGACAAATGACGAAGCTACATTCGGGCTGGGGCGTGCGTTTTATGGATTACGACAACGATGGACGGAAGGACCTTATCTTCACCCAAGGTCACGTCCTGGACACCGTGGAGATGAATTTTCCGCAACTGCGTTATCGCGAATCCATGCTGCTCGCGAGAAATACCGGGGACCGCTTTGTCAATGTTTCGGAACAGGCGGGAAGCGTTTTCCACGAGGAGTGGGCAGGGCGCGGCATGGCCATCGGGGATATCGATAATGATGGTAGGTTGGACGTTGTCGTTACAACTAACGATGGGGCGGCATACATTCTTCACAATGAAACGCCGGCACAAAATCACTGGCTGGGTCTAAAGCTTGTTGGACATAAGAGTAATCGGGATGCCATTGGCGCCGAAGTTCGGATCTTAACGGCTAAAAGTTCGCAGTATGCCACCGTTACAACGGCCGGGAGCTACCTTTCTTCAAGCGATAAGCGTGTTCATTTTGGGCTGGGTTCGGAAACGCTGGTACAAAGCATAGAAATTCGCTGGCCGAGCGGAATAACACAAAAATTGAAAAGTGTTCGAGGCGATCAGAACCTCCCAGTAGACGAACCTTCTTCGAGCGAATAGCAGGGTGGAAAGCGCCTTCGACGCCATTCGAACCAATCCTGAGTTACTTATATCGTTACGAATTAATGCCTTCATCCGCAAAATACGGAAATCTACTCCCCTCCAGTACCTTTGCGTGTTGACACCGAGCAGGCAATCATGTATTAATCCGCACCGTGCACGTACACGATCAAGGACCGTTGTGACCTCCAGGCGAGAGTTTATAGCGCGCGGGTGCCGTTTGGCGGCTGTTGCATCTGTGCATGGCTCGCCCGTGGTGATGCTTCCGAAGATGGCCGACGCCACTTATTGTGCTGCCCGCGTCTCGCTGACAGGAATTTGGCAGTTCCGATTCGATCCGGACCGAGCCGGCGAAGCCAATGGCTGGCATAACTCTCCCTCAGCTGCGGGATGGTCGCCGGTAGTGGTTCCTCATACCTGGCAGACCATAAAGGAATCGGCTGAATATTTTGGCATAGCCTGGTATCAGCGAAGCTTTCAGGCCCCCGTGGAATGGCGGGACGGTACCGTTCGCGTTGAATTCGAAGCGGTTTACCACTCGGCTACAGTGTGGGTGAATGGGCACGAGGCCGGTAAACATCTGCGTAAGGGATACACTGCTTTCAAACTGGATATAACCCCGCACGTCAAATTCGGCGTCCCCAATTCTATTGTTGTGCGCGTGGACAATTCCTTTGACGAATTCATGTTGCCTCGCGGAAGGTCCTTCGATTGGACACCGGATGGGGGAATTTATCGCCCGGTTAGTTTGATCGTCACTCCAAAAGTTTTTATTCAGCGCGTCGATGTGGAGGCCGTTCCCGATATTGCGGCTCAAACTGCTTCAGTTTCCATTTCGGTGGTTTTGCAAAATGCAGAAAAACGCCCATGGACAGGATCAGTCGGGTTCAATATCACGGACAAGCAAACCGGCCTGATCGATCGGGAAGAAAAAACCGCGCTGTCCATTCACCTGGAACCGGGCGAGACGAAAAATTGCGCCGTGCCTATCGCCACATTGTCCGACGTTAAACTATGGCATTTTGACCATCCCAACCTTTACGCGCTACAAGTGATACTCATCCAGCGCGATCACAGTATCCATGCGATGGAGACAACCTTCGGTATACGCAGTATCGAAATTAAGAATTCGGGATTCTTTCTGAATGGGCAGCGTGTGTGGCTGGCTGGTGTAGAGCGCATGGCCGGGAGCAATCCAACATTCGGAATGGCGGAACCGGTCGAGTGGCTGACGCACGACCACGACGATTTAAAACAACTGAATTGTGTATTTACGCGTGTTCACTGGCAGCAGGATCAGCGTGTGCTCGATTATTGCGATCAGAACGGCATTCTGATTCAAACGGAAGTGCCGACTTGGGGTCCGGACACATTCAAAGGTATGGGTGATACTCCGGCCCCGGAAATCATGCAAAACGGCCTGGAGCAACTGCGAGAAATGATTGCGCGCGACCGCAATCACCCGTGCATTTTTTCCTGGGGACTGTGCAATGAAATTAACGGCCAGAACCCCGCTGCTTACGAATTCGCCAAGGGCATGCTGCAAGAAGCAAGAACACTGGATCCCCGGCGGCTATGTTCCTACGCTTCCAACTCCCTGCAAAGTAATCCTTCTCGAGACGTCTCGCAACTCATGGATTTTGTGGAGTGGAACGAATATTACGAAAGCTGGTACGGCGGGACCCCCGAGGATCTTCGGAGCAACCTGGAACAGATACACGATGCGTTCCCGGGAAAACCTATCGTTATCTCCGAGTATGGCTACTGCGCCTGCACACCGGAACGTCCCGAGGGAGACACCCGGCGCATTGAAGTGCTGCGTGAACATAACCGCGTTTTTCGAGAGAAGGAGTATGTCGGGGGGCTGATTTTTTTCTGTTACAACGATTATCGTACTCATATCGGGGACAAGGGCGCCGGGGTCATGAAGCAGCGCGTTCATGGCGTCGTGGACCTGTATGGAGCCCGAAAGCCATCGTGGGAAGTATTGCGAAATGAGTCCAGCCCTATCGAATCGTTGGGGGTACAAGGGTTCGGAAAAGATTTCAGTGTCCACGTCCGCGCCCGAAAAACGGTACCCGCCTACACGCTTGATGGGTACACGTTGCAGGCGGTCTTGTACGGTTATTCGGAAATACCGCTGGAGCGTTATGAGACCCCGCTCTCCGGGCTGGGCCCCGGGGACGAGGCCAGAGTAGCGTTCCAGTGGAAGGAAAACGCTCCGGTTCGCGTCGAATTCGAGGTTAAAAGACCGACTGGATTTTCAGTTTTCTCCAAGGAATGGAAACCGTAGAAATAGCGGCGAAATTATAAAACTGTTTCGGATTGATCCAGCAATACAGTCGCACTGGTGCGGCCAAGTTTCTGCTAAGCAAGCCGCAACTGGAGATTTCAGAGTGAAAGATTCATCCCCAACTGATCAAGTACAGGCTTGGGAAGAGACGGTAACAATTCCAACGTATCCAGTACCAGATGCAGATCGCAATCCCATGTTTCTTGATAAGCGCGTTTACCAAGGCAGCAGCGGCAAGGTCTATCCAAACGCTTTTACCGACCACATCTCAGATACAAAAATAGACAAACCATACCGGGCGGTATTTCTAGAAAACGACTTCATCCGCATAATGATTTTGCCGGAGATTGGCGGACGGATTCACATCGGACAGGACAAAACCAACAATTACGATTTTTTCTATCGACAGACGGTAATCAAGCCCGCGCTCGTGGGCCTACTGGGGCCGTGGATTTCCGGAGGGGTGGAGTTTAACTGGCCACAACACCACCGGCCTTCCACATTTATGCCCGTCGATCACAAGATCGAAAAGCACGAAGATGGAAGCCGCACCGTCTGGCTCAGCGAGCACGAGCCGATGAATCGGATGAAAGGCATGGTGGGGATTACACTGCACCCTGGCAAGAGCATCATAGAAGCCAAAGCTCAACTGTATAACCGCACACCGTTCGTTCAGACGTTTCTGTGGTGGGCCAATGTGGCCGTCAAAGTACATGAACAATATCAGGCGTTCTTTCCTCCGGATGCCTCCTACGTCGCAGATCACGCGAAACGTGCTGTATCGTCGTTTCCGATGGCGCGAAACTTTTATTACGGAGTGGATTACACGAGCGGGGTGGACATTACCTGGTACAAAAATATTCCTGTACCAACGTCGTACATGGTCCTCGACTCCAAATATGATTTTTTCGGTGGGTATGATCACGCACGTCGCGCCGGCCTAGTGCACGTAGCAGATGGGAATGTTTCACCCGGGAAAAAATTGTGGACTTGGGGAAATGCTGAGTTCGGGTACATGTGGGACCGCGAGCTAACCGACTCAGATGGCCCTTATGTGGAATTGATGGCCGGTGTTTTCACGGATAACCAGCCGGATTTCTCGTGGCTTCAGCCATATGAGACACGCACCTTTAAACAATATTGGTATCCAATTCAAGAAATCGGTCCGGCCAAGAATGCCAACCGGGTCGCCGCCGTAAACCTCGAAATGGAGGGACGTAAATTAACAACGGGCGTTTCGGTTACGGAATCGTTTAAGCGCCTTCGCGTGATCGTGACGGCGGGGGAAAACGTTGCCTTGGACGAAATCCAGCACCTACGTCCTGGGCGGCCTTTCGTAAAAACCATTGAACTTGCCAATGACTTTTCTGCACCGGATGTGCTCCTCCGTGTACTCTCCCCCGAGGGAAAAGAAATTATTCGCTATAGGCCCCAGGGAAAGCGTGCAGGTCCACTGCCAGAGCCCGCAATGGAACCTCCGCCGCCAGCGGAAATCGGCACAACCGAGGAGCTCTACCTGACCGGGCTACACCTGGAGCAGTATCGCCACGCAACGCGGTCTCCCGAAGCATATTGGGAGGAAGGTATCCGCCGCGATCCAGATGACGTGCGCTGCAATAATGCCATCGGATTATTGCGCTTGCGTCGTGGAGAATTTTTAGAAGCCGAGCAATATTTCAGCCGCGCGATCGCACGACTTACACGGCTGAATCCGAATCCCAGGGATGGCGAGCCCTTCTACAATCTTGGGCTGGCTCTGAAATATCTAGACCACAAGGATGCGGCTTACGCCGCTTTCCACAAATCAATTTGGAATCAAGAATGGCAATCCGTGGGTTACTACGCGCTGGCAACCATTGCATGCCAACGCGCCGATTTTGAGCAAGCTATCGAACATTTGAACAGCTCGCTCTCCGTCAACGCATCCCACTTGAAAGCCCGCAATCTGAAGTCAGCAGTGCTGCGTCAAATGGGCAGAAACAAAGAGGCGCTCGATCTGGCTCAAGGCACAATTGGCATGGACCCTCTCGACCTCTGGTCTCAAAACGAACTGACCACGCTTGGCACCCGGGCCCAACACTCTATTTCCGAAGACGCTCTCACACCTTCTTTGCTTCTGGACGTTCATATCTGTTTGGATATCGCTTTCGATTACGCCGACGCAGGTCTGTGGGGTGAGGCCATTGCTCTTCTCGAGCGGCACCTAGCGGCTATTTCCAAGCCGCAAGAAACGTATCCAATGATTTTGTACTCGCTCGGCTATTTCTACGAAAAGAGCGGACAACGCCACAAATGTCGCGAATTTTATGAGCAGGGGGCGCAGGGCCGCGCCGATTACTGCTTTCCAGCTCGCATCGAGGAGATGCTGGTCCTGCAAAATGTGATCCAAGCAAATCCCGCTGACTCCAAGGCGCCCTACTATCTTGGCAATCTGTTGTACGACAAATGGCAGCGTGAAGAGGCGATCCGACTTTGGGAGCGATCGTGCCAGATTGATCCCTTGTTCTCTATTCCTTGGCGAAATCTAGGAATCGCGTGGTTCAACGTCCGCAAGAACCCCGAACAGGCGCTCGCAGGATACGAAAAAGCATTCCAAGCGGATCCCTCCGATGCGCGTTTGTTATATGAGCTGGATCAACTCCGCAAACGCGTCGGGATTCCGCCCACGCTGCGTCTGGCTAAGTTGGAGCAGCATCGCGATCTGGTTTACCGGCGGGACGACTTGGTCGTCGAACTCGTGACTCTCTACAACCAGACAGACAAAAGTGCGCGTGCTCTGGAAATCCTTGGTTCGCGGCGATTTCACCCTTGGGAGGGTGGCGAAGGCCTCGTGTCGAATCAGCATGTCGCGGCGCATGTCTTGCTGGGGCGCAAATTGCTTGAGGGCAGGGAATCAAGCGAGGCCTTAAAGCATTTTGAAGCGGCGAGAAACTATCCCCAGAATCTGGGGGAAGGCAAACATCTGCTCACGCTAGAAACGCACCTGGACTACTTCACCGGTCTGGCTCTTTTTAATTTAGGGAACGCGGAGGACGCGCGGCGGTCGTGGGAAAAGGCCGCCGTTGCGCAGGCTCCACATAACGATATGACTTATTACAAGGCGCTGGCTCTCAGGGGCCTTGGGCGAGAAGCAGAGGCGGTCTCGCTGCTGGAAAATCTGCTGGACTTCGCCAATAGTCAGATGCACGCGGAAATTAAGATAGACTATTTCGCCACATCCTTGCCGAACCTTCTGCTCTTCGACGATGACCTCCAGAAACGAAACCGGACGGAATGCTGTTACTTGCGGGGCCTCGCGAACCTGGGGCTTCGGAGATCAGAGGAAGCGGCGGCAGATTTCCGGGAAGTGCTGAGTCTTGATGTAAATCACGGGTGGGCCCAGACGGAACTGGAACGCATGGCACCCGTTCGGACCGAGAGATTAAAGTCATGACTGGCCCAGCGCAGGTCCAACCCGTTCGAGAGACAATTCCAGCGGAAGGTCTAGCGGAATCCATGAAGATTCCAGCCGACGGCAACTTGTATCTCTGGGCAATATCGATTGTGGCGGCGTTGGGCGGGTTGTTATTTGGCTACGACTGGGTCGTGATTGGCGGAGCCAAGCCGTTTTACGAGAAATATTTCCAGCTAACGACGGCGTCACAGCAAGGATGGGCGATGAGTTGTGCGCTGATCGGCTGTCTGCTGGGAGCGGCAATCTCAGGTAGCCTCAGCGACCGTTATGGCAGAAAACGTCTGCTTATCTTGTCGGCGTTACTATTCGGAGTGTCCTCAATTGGCACTGCCCTGGCCCATGGGTTTCAGAATTTTGTGACATGGCGAATTGTTGGGGGCATGGCCATCGGACTAGCCTCTAATCTTTCGCCCATGTACATAGCAGAAATTTCCCCTGCGGCTGTGCGAGGGAAGTTGGTTTCGTTGAATCAGCTCACCATCGTCATTGGAATTCTGCTTGCGCAGTTGATGAATTGGGTCATCGCGCAGCCTGTTCCAGTAGGCGCCTCCGCGGTTGAGATTCTGAATTCCTGGAACGGCCAAGTTGGTTGGCGCTGGATGTTTGGAATCACCGCGATACCGTCGCTGCTATTTTTTCTCGGAATGCTGGCAGTGCCGGAAAGTCCGCGCTGGCTTGCGAGGAACGGCCGGCATGAACAAGCAGGGAATATCCTTGCGCGCCTTAACGGAGAAGCACACGCCAAACAGGCCCTGGCGGAAATTGAAACGAGCCTGGCGACAAACGAAAAGGTTAGCTTCTTTACCCTCCTGGATCGCAAACTTGCGGGCGTTTTGTTCCTCGGCGTTTCGCTCGCGGTGTTCCAACAGTGGTGTGGCATTAATGTGATCTTTAATTATGCGGAAGAGGTGTTTTCCGCAGCCGGTTATCATGTGTCTGAAATTCTGCTGAATATCGTAATTACTGGCGCCGTCAATCTGGCTTTTACTTTCGTGGCTATCGCTCTCGTGGATAAAGCGGGGCGTCGCAAATTGATGCTGTTCGGATCGGCGGCTCTCGCACTGATTTACGGCCTTCTAGGATTTGGTTTTCATCAGCATAGCCAGGGAGTTCACATGCTGTTGCTGGTGGTTTTGGCAATCGCTTGCTATGCCATGTCGCTAGCTCCAGTTACCTGGGTGGTAATTTCGGAAATTTTCCCGAACCGTGTTCGCGGCGCAGCGATGTCTGTGGCGGTTACCTCACTATGGATTGCCAGTTTCATTCTTACCTACACGTTCCCTTTATTAAACCGCGGCGTAGGGCCTGCGGGAACCTTCTGGATCTATTCCGGCATTTGCGTTGCGGGGTTTTTGTTCATTCGCTGGCGGCTTCCGGAAACAAAAGGGCAAACGCTGGAGGAGATCGAGGGCTCCCTGGCGCGCTGAGTGGAATCCCCGCGATGACGACGCTGAATGGTGCCGGTCTTTTTACGGATTGATCCGGCGGAACGGTGAAATAGGTGACAACGATTCAATTGGATTCATGGGAAGGACTCGTCCGTATCACCCTGGACAATGGCGTAATTCGCCTGGCCGTGCTCCCTCAACTAGGTGGAAAAATAATTTCGTTGGTTCGCCTAAAGAGCGGTCGTGAATACCTGGTTTCTCTCGAAGGAAGCAAACGAAGTTTTCGGTCACCAACTTATGGCGGG
>CAXMLS010000462.1:0-1709 GCA_964194235.1 uncultured bacterium
GGGCAGGACTCGAACCTGCAACCCGCTGATGTGTGATTTCACGCGTACAAGGCGGAAGTCGCGACTCCGATCTAGCGATGCGCTATCTTTGTGTTGTTCTCGGCTTACTTGGGGCAAGCATGTACGTTGCTGGCGTGCATGTGGTGCGCAGATGGATCTGGATTTCGGAGAACGGTCAGTCGGCGGACGCAACCGTGCTCGGAGTACGTATGGCCTGGTTCCAGCCCAAGATTTTATCGGAGGACCCGATTTATGTGAGATCTCCCACATCGCCAGCGTACGTCATCCGTTACAGGTATCACGATCAACTCGGCGACAGTTACGAGGGCCACAGTAGGTATTTCTCGATGACCGGGGCAATGCCGAAACCGGGTGATCACGGACTCGCGCGTTTCGACCCTCAACATCCGGCAAAGAGCATCTGGATCCAGGAGCCGTAATCCGGCAGCCAGCGAAGCTTGGCGCTAACCCGGCGAAGTTGCTCGACAACAGCAATACGAGCACCTCAGCTCTCGCATTGACACTGTCGAGTGTGTGACCGTTACCACCCGCCGCCACCACCGCCGCCTCCCCCACCGCCGGAGAATCCCCCGCCTCCGAATCCTGAATTTGTCCCAGGGGATGTAGATGCAGCGATAGCATCGGAAAATGATCCACTTAATGAATTCGCAAAGGCATTACTTACGAAAGCAGCGCTACCGACATACCAAATGGGTGAGTAACCAGTAGTTTCCCGGGCATGTTCGAGCACTGCAGAAAATTGTTGCGACCAAGCTTGCTCGGAATCAAGCGCAACGGCGTACGGGAGATACTTCTCAAAGAGTTCCGGAGTCTTATCTGGAGGCATGAGACGATTCAGGCGATCTCCATCGACGGCATGAAGGAACATACGAAATCCGTCAATCTTGTCCAAGAGATCCCGGCCGGCGCGGGTCGGCGCCTTCAGCAACCAGTGAAACACGAAGTTGACGCCGACCAGTGAAATCAAGATTAAAACTATGGAAATTGACGTGATCCATGTAAGTGCGAACAGAACACCGGCTTCGCCGAGCGCAAATGGCAGCGCAAAAAGTGTAGCGGTACGCGCCTGTTTTCGCAGGTCTTTCGAAACGTTTCCGCCGCCGCGCGCTCCTTTCCAGAGATGAACAGCATTGCGGACTAGAAAATACACCGCGAAGCTCCAGCCCGCGAGCCACGCGAAGAAAAATCCCAATGCGAATCTTCGATCGCCGGTCTCCGTCGCAACCATGGTCACAACCGCCGCTACCGACAATATCAATCCGGGGATCATGTAGCGCTGATTCGCTACAAAATAAATCTTGTCTTCGGCGTCGTGCAGCGACTTTTTCACTTCTGTCACGGCATTTCGTATCGCGCTGTTATCCGGCATGAGCGTGACTGCGCCCGTAAGATCGTCTAGATCATCATCATTCTTATCCTTATTTTTATTTTTTCGGCGAGGCTTGTTGAAAAGACTTGCGGCAGCTGCGCTTTCTTCCGAAGCAAGCGGTTCCCCGGCACCACTGTTTCGCTGTAACGTAAAGACACCATCCATCTCTTTTATTACCAAATACTTTTTCACGGCCATATCGATCACCGCTGCTGCAAAGGTCTTATCGTCGAAGCCCATGCGCACCAGGTAGCGCATCGCAGCGGGAGACACGCCGGCGGGTGGCTCGTAAATCGCCATGATTGATGATTTGGCAGGG
>CAXMLS010000463.1:0-6239 GCA_964194235.1 uncultured bacterium
AGATGTGTATAAGAGACAGGCTTTATATATCCCGACCAACAGCGAAACTCGGGTGAGTTGATCCTCATCCAGTACCTTGGAAGATCGACTCTTCAGTGCGTAGAAACTGCCACTGGATATGCCGCCCAGCAGAACTCGGGTATCGTTATCTCGTAATTTCCAGTGCTTGGCGATCCGAAGAAGACCTTTGACTGCAGCCGGACTGAGTCGAGTGCGAGTGTCCTTCCTCGACAGGTCAACAACGGTATCCCACGAAAAACCAACCACCGGTTGCTGAATCCTAGCCATAGGACTAGACTCCATTTATGAGTCAATATTACTCCAAATTTGATAAATCACAAGCCCTTTTTTTAAGGCCTCTACAAACAGGAGATTTCTGTGAAGTCTAGGCATCACAAATTCTCGAATTGCCGCAATCGGTATTCCAAGCTGGTTAAAGATGGAATGGTCACGCGTCGAGCGGACGAGTGAAGGGCACTACGATGGGTCGGTGCGCTTCTTTAGCACGGGGCGATCCCCGGAAGTTGGTGCCGGAACCGCAGCTGGTGGCGTGATCGCGGTGCCTCCCGCGCCTGGAGCCGCAGCTGTAGTGGCGCCTTCGGTGAACGCTTTCTTTAGGTAGCCTTCCGCTACCTGTTGAGCGCCTCCGGTATTGTCGTTGGTTTGCTTGGCCTTGCTGTACTCGTTGACGGCGCGCTCACGCTGCGCCAGCAAATCAAAAATCTTGCCCAGGTAAATGTGGCTCCAGACTTCCGTCCACTTTTCCGACGGTTCCGGAACGGTCTGCAATGCTTCGCGAAAGGCATTGGCCGACGCCTGATAATTCTTCTGATAGAAAAACGCTTCGCCCATGCGGAAATTTGCGAGTGGGCGGTTCGGCTGAATGCCGAGGGCGCGCTGATACTGCGCGACCGCGTCGTAGTAGCGGCCCTGTTCGGCAAGTTCTTCCCCGCGCGCGACGGCAGCTCTGGCGCGCAATGATGTGCTGCCTTTGAGAATCAGATTATTGGGATCGACGCGGATGCCGCCGGGCTTCGGCCGGCCAAAAGTTTCCGCATAAAAGTCCGACTCAGAACCGATTACGTCGATAGTCTTTAATTCCGGATTGCCCTCCGTGTCAATGCGCAGCTCGACGGGCATGCGAAAAGTGTCCAGCGGTTGCTTGATTTTGCCGGTAATCCGAAAACCCTTGGGCGTGCGATACACCACATAATCCAGTGAAAATTCCGGCACCCCGGTGGAATTAAGCCACTGCGTAAAAAAGCCCCGAAGCTCGGGCGCGGGCTCGGCTTGTTTTGCGGAAGCTTGCGCGCGTTGCTGGGCCAACGCTTCGAAATCTTCCACGCGGGCAGTCCTGCCGGCATATTTTGCGTAAAAATCGTGAAGCAAGGATTTAAACGCAATGTCGCCCATCTGCGCACGCAGCATGTGAAATATCATGGCGCCCTTGTTCATCACCACGGAGCGATAGTCCGCGGAATATGGCGCGAGACGCGCGGCTTGCGCGATAGGAGCGGCGTCTTCAAACATCAACGCACCGACGGCGAATTCATCGATGGCCTTCAGCCCAGCTTCTTTGCCGGCGTTCTGTTCCGCGTAAAGCGCCTCGGAGTAGCGCGCCAAACCGTCGCTGATCCAAACGTCTCCCGGCGTGGCGGGAAGCACCTGATTGCCCCACCATTGAGACGCGACCAATCGCGCGATGGTGCGGTCATTCGCTTTGGGATCCCACGCGCGCTGGCTCAACAAAAGTACTCCGGGAGCGGCAAAATCGCGCAAAGTTCCATCGGGAAGCTGGATCACCGACAGCGAAGGATCGGGAAGCGCGCCGAACATGTCGGAGAACACGGTCATCGAGCGCGCCACGGACGCAGCGAAATCAGCGGCGTTTGCGGACGCCGCGTGCGGCGCGTATACCGCGACGCTTACGCCTTCGGCTTGCTGTGGATTCAGTTGCAGATTGCCGGCGACAAACGTTCCATTCGGAGCCGCAGTTTTACATTCGAAAGTGTACGAAAGACGTGAGCCATCGACGGGATTTTTACCAGCCGTGGTACTGGGGGCCAAAGCTTTTCCGGTTCCGGCGACCGCGAAGTTATCCGGAACGTTCAAATGAAACGTCGCGGTGTAACGGTTCGAGGGATAATTCGTCAGCGGAAACCAGCGAGCGGGAAGCAGCAAATACGTAAAGTCGCGATTGACAATGGCGGCACGCACTCCCGGCACTGGGCTGTTGTCCTCATTGGCCAACATTCCAGCGTAGGTGAACAACAGTGTCACGTGTCCTCCGGCAGCTACCTGAGAGGGCAACGATACGACTACGTTCAGGGGACTCTGGCGATCGCGTTCAAAGGTAAGGGATTTGCCGTCCGCGGTTTTAACTTCGCGCACTTCCAGGTTAGGATGCAGCTCAACGCGGACGCTCGCCGAGGTTTCCGTGGCTGTGAAATCAACTTTCGCGGTAGCGGAAATCGACTGCCGGATAGTATCGAGCGTCGCGGAAACGTCGTAATCTCCAGCGAGAAAAGGAACCTGGCGTAGCTCCTGTGCGCGCAGAGGTATGGCTACAAGCAACGCCAGGGTCAAAGCCAGAGATAAGGCACTAAAGCTCAAAAATCTGCCGCGAAGGGCCATCGGACACCTTTCACATTTGCCGTTGAATTTGGAGCTGCGCACCGGGCGTCCTGCTTATTCAGGCGTTCTGCTTACCTTAATAGGATACCAAACTCATCACTTTGCGTTGCTTTGCGCTACTTGAAGCTGGGCAACGATGGCGTCGGCGGCTCGTTCGACGGCCCCAGGGGGGCCAAGCAACTCCCGTACTTCCGCTAAATCGCGCCGCATTCCCGCCATTCTTTCGGCACTATGATTGGATGCAGAAAGCAGCAGCGCGGCTTCGACGGCGACGCGCGGGGGGGTAAAGTCGTCCTGGATCAACTCGGGGACCACCTCGCGGCCCGCGATTAAATTGACCATGCCAAACAATTTTGTGCGAACGAGCGGCTTCGCCAAGGTGGCGGTTAAAGGCGAAAGGCGGTACACCACGATCATCGGTTTACCGAGCAACGCGGCTTCGACAGTAGCAGTGCCACTGGAAACAATTGCGAGGTCGGCTGCTTCGAGCGCATTGTAGGTATCGTCGGTGATGAAGCGCACAGACGGGTTCGCAGCGAAGGCAGCTTCGAGACCGACAAGGTCAATTCCCGGGGCGACCGCCACCACAGCCTGAACATCCGGCAGCGTGGCATTCAGCAGATCGAGAGCATCGGCCAATATTCGCGCGTGGTGCGCGATCTCACCGCGCCGGCTACCCGGCAAAATTGTGAGAATCGGATTAGCAGATTGTAAATCGTATTTCTCGCAGAACTCCTTCCGAGACATGGAAGCCTGGACGTTGCCAACTAGCGGATGTCCGATGAACTTCACCGGAACGCCGGCATTGGCATAAAACTTTTCTTCAAACGGAAAAATACACAATGCCTGCGCGAATCGGCGCCGAACGAGATTCGCGCGCCATGGACGCCATGCCCAGAACTGCGGACAGATGTAATAAATATTTCGAATGCCCAGCGGAGTGAGCTTGCGGGCAAGCCGCAGATGGAACCCCGGGAAATCGGTGAGGACAGCCAGCGGTGGACGGCGCCGCTCGGCTTCGTTTACCAGGCGCGCCATCGCGCGCCGCAAAGAAGGCAATTGCTTCAAGACTTCGGTGATTCCCACGACGGAAACTTCAGAGTAATCCATGATGACGTCGACCCCGGCGGCTCGCATTTGCCGTCCGCCCATTCCAAACAGCGCGACGTCGGCTCTCTCCCGCAGCGCCGTGGCCAAACGGGCGGCGTACATGTCACCGGAGGCTTCTCCGGCGGATAGCAGAATGGGTATGGAAGTCACAGAAGAACCGAGGAAATTGTTTCTGGCTGAGTGCGCACGGCTTGTAGAGGACAAGAAGATAGAACTGATGGGGGCATTTCGTCGAAGAGGGAATCACGCCTAGGCATTGTGACCCTCAGTCATTTGCCAGTGCTGAGGGCTCCGCTGATGCGCGCACATTAACGTCGTCCGCCAGATGCAATTCCTGTTCTTTGTATTGCAGTTGATAGAGCCGGTAATAGATTCCCCGCTGCACGAGCAATTCCTGATGCGCGCCTTGCTCGCGCAAACGGCCTTTGTGAAATACCAGAATGCAATCGGCGTGCTGGATGGTGCTCAGGCGATGCGCTATGACCAGCGCGGTTCGGCCGGAAAGCAAACGATCCAGCGCCTCGCGGATCAGCATTTCTGTTTTGGTATCCACGCTGGAAGTGGCTTCGTCAAGAATCAGGAATCTGGGGTTGTGCGCCAAAGCGCGAGCGAAATTGATGAGCTGTCTTTGTCCCACGGATAAAGTTGATCCACGCTCGTTGACCTCGGTATCCACGCCGCCAGGCAGTGCGCGAATAAAATCGCCGAGTCCAATCTCAACCACCGCGCGCTCGACGGTGTGGCGATCGATTCCAGGTGTGCCAAGGCGAATATTGGATTCAATTGTGCCGGAAAACAGAAATGGGTCTTGCAGCACGATGCCGAACTGGCGGCGCAAATCCTGCAATTCGATGGCCCGAATATCCACGCCATCCAGCAAAATCTGGCCGCGTTGAATATCGTAAAAACGCAACAAGAGCGAAATCAACGTGGTTTTTCCGGCGCCGGTATGGCCCACGATGGCCATGGTCTGTCCGGGCAGCACGCGGAAGGAAACATCGCGCAGGATCCAATCGTCTTCGTGCGGCTCCGCGGAATGGCGGTAGGCGAACCACACGTTGCGAAATTCAATTTCACCGCGCGGCTGATCAAGAGGGATCGCGTTGGGATCGGATGAAATGCTTACAGGTTCGTCCAGAAGTTTGAAAATACGTTCGGAAGCGGCCATCGCGGACTGCAAAATATTAAATTTTTCGCTCAAATCTTGAATGGGGCGGAAAAATCTTTGCGCGTACTGCATGAAGGCGACGAGTACGCCGAGGGTGAGGGTGTTGGAAAAAATGCTGAGGCCGCCGACCCATAAAATAAGCGCAACAGCCGCCACGCCCAGAAACTCCACGGTGGGATAGAAAAGGGCGAACGCCAGAATCGCGTCTTTGTACGCGAGCATGTGATCGCGATTGCGCTTGATGAACTCCACGCGGGCGCGGCGTTCGCGATTAAAAACCTGCACGATACTCATGCCGGAAATGTATTCCTGCAGGAACGCATTGATGCGTGCGATGGCCGTGCGAATGCGGCGATTGGCCTCGCGGACAAATTTACGAAAAATAAATGTGACCGCCAGGATCAGCGGAAGCACCGCAAGCGCCGCCAACGCCAGGCGCCAGTTCAGGTACAAAAGCACACCGACCATTACGGCGAGTAGAAAGAAATCGTTAATCATGGTGACGACGCCGGCGGCAAATAAGTCGTTGAGGGCGTCCACGTCGGTGGTTACGCGCGTAACCATGCGTCCAACGGGATTTTTGTCGTAATAACTCATGGCCAGCCGCTGCAAATGGCCGAAAATTTCCTGCCGCATGTCGTACATGGTCTGCTGTCCGACACGCTGCATAATGCGGATCTGTATGTACTGCGCCAGAAAATCAAACAGCAGCACAAGCAGATAAATCATGCTGATGATGACGAGACCGTGCCGGGCTGCCACCACGTTGATGGCCGAGTGAGAAGCAGGGACCAGGTAGCGGTCGACAGCGACTTGAAACAATTTTGGCGGGGCAAGTTCCAGCGGCGTGACCGCCAGAGTCAGCGTGAGCGCAAGGATTACGCGCCATTTATACGGGCGCATATACTCGAGCAGCCGCTTCATCAGCCGCGAGTCGTATGCTTTTCCGAGCGCTTCTTCTTCGTGGGGATTGCTCATGCGCGTTCGAGCTCTTCTTCCAGTAATTGTTTATGGTAAAGATCGGAGTAATACCCGCCGCGGGCCAGCAGCTCGTCGTGCTTCCCGCGCTCGGTGATCTGGCCGTCGCGCAGCACCACGATTTGATCAGCATCCCGCACGGTGGAAGTGCGGTGCGAAATTATGATCGTGGTCCGTCCGGCCATGATGTCGCGAAGACGGGTGAGAATGCGCTCTTCCGTCTGGGTGTCCACTGCCGACAGGGAATCATCGAGAATCAGGATTTTGGGATCGCGCACCAAAGCACGAGCAATCGCGGTGCGCTGCTTTTGTCCACCGGACAGAGTGATACCTGTCTCTTATACACATC
>CAXMLS010000464.1:0-3432 GCA_964194235.1 uncultured bacterium
GGCTTACGGCGGCAAGCGGCGGGTGGCGTGGTTCGAGGTGTTCGCGGGCGAGAAGGCGTTTAACACCTTCAAGGAATGGCTGCCGGATGAAACGGTGGATGCGATTCGCGATTTTCGTATCGCGATCAAGGGGCCACTGACGACTCCCGTGGGCGGCGGCATTCGTTCGCTGAACGTGGCGTTGCGGCAACTTCTGGATCTGTATTCCTGCGAACGTCCGGTACGTTATTACGCGGGAGTCCCTTCCCCGGTCGTCCACCCGGAAAAAATGGACATCGTCATCTTTCGCGAAAATACCGAAGACGTTTATATCGGCATTGAATGGAAATCCGGCAGCGCGGAAGCCAAAAAGCTGCTGGAGTTTTTGAACAACGACATGTTGAAGGGCGGAAAGAAACAGATCCGCTGGGATTCCGGCGTGGGCATCAAGCCGATCTCGCCTACCGGAACGAAGAGACTGGTGCGGCGAGCCATCAAGTTTGCGCTGGCAAATAACCGGTCCAGCGTGACTTTGGTGCACAAGGGGAATATTCAGAAATTCACCGAAGGCGCGTTTCGCGACTGGGGCTACGATCTGGCGCGGGAAGAATTCCGGACGCAAACGATTACCGAGCGCGAAAGCTGGATCATCGACAATCTGGACAAAAATCCGCAATTGAGCGTGGAACAAAATGCCGCGCTCGTCGAGCCCGGCCTGGAGCAAGCCACCGAAACTTTCACAAAAACTATTTACGACGAAGTGAAACACACCATCGACGCAATTTACGCCACGCATGGAAAAGGCCAGTGGAAGAAAAAACTGTTGATCAACGATCGCATCGCGGATTCCGTGTTTCAGCAGGTGTTGCTGCGCGCGGATGAGTACAGCGTGCTGGCAACTTCCAACCTAAACGGCGATTACCTCTCCGATGCTTGCGCCGCGCAGGTGGGTGGGCTAGGAATGGCGCCGGGCTCGAATATTGGCGATGGCTTTGGCGTGTTTGAAGCGACTCACGGAACGGCGCCGAAATATGCGGACAAGGACGTGATCAACCCAAGCTCGGTGATGCTCTCGGGCGCGATGATGTTCGATTTTCTGGGATGGAAGGAAGCCGCGCAATTGATTGAGAACGGAATTGCGAAAACCATCCAGCAGAAGCGCGTCACGTACGATCTGGAGCGCTTGATGCCCGGCGCCACGAAACTGGGCACGGCGGCGTTTGCGTCGGCGATTATTGAGAATATGAAAAGCGCTGCGACCGTTGGGGCGCGCTAAGCGAATTATTTTTCGATACTGAGGAGATAGCGGCATGCGGAAGAAAGTTACAGTAGTAGGCAGCGGATTCGTAGGCTCAACAACGGCGCAGAGAATTGTAGATGCGGATCTCGCGGACGTGGTGATCACCGACATTCTGGATGGAGTTCCAGCGGGCAAAGCGCTGGACATGATGGAGTCCGGACCAATTACGCGCACCGATTCACACGCCACGGGAATTTCGACAAACACTGGCGATTACAGCGGCACGGCCGGCAGCGACATCGTGGTAATTACCGCGGGCTTTCCACGAAAACCGGGAATGAGCCGCGACGATTTGCTGAAAGCGAATTACGACGTGGTCAAGGCGGTGGTGGAGCAGATTGTGCGGCACTCGCCGGACTGCATCATTATCGTGGTGACCAATCCGCTGGATGCCATGGCGCAAGCGGCGTTCAAGGTGAGTGGATTTCCAAAACATCGCGTGCTGGGAATGGCCGGCGTGTTGGATTCGGCGCGCATGAGCGCATTCGTGGCGATGGAGTGCAAGGTGAGTGTGGAGAACGTGCATTCCTTCGTGTTGGGCGGGCATGGCGACGATATGGTGCCGCTGCCGAGATATTCAACGGTGGCTGGAATTCCTTTGCCGGACTTATTGTCGAAAGAACGCATCGACGCGATTGTGGAGCGCACGCGCAAAGGCGGCGCGGAGATTGTTAATTTACTGAAGACCGGGTCTGCGTATTACGCGCCTTCGGCAGCAGCGGTCGAGATGGTGGAAGCGATTTTGAAAGACAAGAAGAAGATTCTGCCGTGCGCGGTGTATCTCGAAGGGGAATACGGAATCAAGGGGCTGTTCGTGGGCGTGCCGGTCAAGCTGGGCGCAAAAGGCGTGGAAGAAATTGTCCAGATCAAGCTGAGCGCGGAAGAAAACGCGGCGCTGCAGAAGTCTTCGGCTTCGGTGAAGGAACTCGTGACGGTGCTGGGACTGTAGTTTCCTGCGGTCGGAAAAATTACCGAGCGATGCCCGCAGGAGATTTTGCCATCCAACGTCACTTAATACTCTGATAGTGTGGTTTGAAAATATTTACTGGCAGCCATTACCGCGGGCCAAACATAACCTGCTACCAGGTGACGTGTTTAATGACGCCGATGCGAATCAGCAGGGCCGCGAGAAAGGCAGCAAGGACCGCCCAGGTATCCCAAGAGATTTTGAAATGGCTGGCCGGAACAGCTTTTTTATCGAGCGTGGTCATATTGAGTTTCTCCGGTTTTAGACGATGGATCCCATCGGGATTTGCGATTCGGTTTGTTGCGAGGTCCAGAACGATTCGCTGATTTCGCCGATTGCCTGGGACGCCACGCGGCCGATGATGAATAGCGCGGGCGCAGGGAGTTTTTCTTCCGCGGCAAGGCGGCCGATGCTGGTCCAGCGAATTTGCTGTTGCGGGCCCGTCGCGCGGGAGACGATGACGCAAGGTAGGTCGGCGGGCAAGCCGCTGTTGCGCAAGCGCTCGGCGACTTCGCGGTAATCCGGTCCAGGCATGTACAGGACGAGCGTGGTGTCGGCCGTAAGTGCGCTCCAGTTGAGCCCACCGCGTTCCGGGCTGCGAGAAAAAGTGCTGAAGAGTACCTGCGATGCTACGCGCCGGTCGGTGAGAGAGATTCCGGCGGCGGCGGCGGCGCCCATCGCAGCGCTGATGCCGGGCACCACCTCGAAAGGAATACTCGCGTTGCGCAGGGCCGCCAGTTCTTCGCCGGCGCGGCCAAACATCGAAGGATCGCCGCCCTTCAAACGAATAATCGTGGTTCGCGTTTCGGCATACGAGACGAGCAGTGAGTTGATTTCCTCTTGAGTAAGAAGCTTCTGGCCTGCGCGTTTGCCGACGTCAATGATTTCGGCTTGCGGCGAGATCATGGCAAGAATGTCCGGGCTGACGAGTGAATCATGGAGAACGATATCGGCAGCGGCCAGCAGACGCACGGCTTTTACCGTGAGCAATTCCGGATCGCCGGGTCCGGCGCCGACTAAATAGACTTTTCCGATCACGCGAGGTGCGGTTTGGCTGCGGCTGGATTGTCTTTCCTTAGTGCGAACATAACGGGAAAACATTTCATGACTGGCGAGGCGGTGCAAAATAGCTTTCGTGCCTTCCACGTTAGACGATTTGGCACGCAACGTTTCGCGTGTATTACCT
>CAXMLS010000465.1:0-7834 GCA_964194235.1 uncultured bacterium
CAACGAGTGCGTACAGATTCACGGCGGGTACGGGTTCATCAAGGATTATCCCGCCGAAAAATTTTATCGCGACGTAAAGCTCTGCACCATCGGCGAAGGCACCAGCGAGATTCAGAAATTGGTGATTGCCCGGCAGCTTTTGGGCAAGAAATAATATCGACATGCTCGCGGCGCGGTTTTGAAAGCCCCAATGGAAAATATGGCTCCGGCCGTGGAAAAATGGGCGGAAGAAGTGCGCGCCGGCGACGTGCGCGCCCTCTCTCGCGCGATCACCGCGGTGGAAAATCACCAACCGGAAGCGGAGCTTCTGCTTCGACTTCTCTTTCCCCACACCGGCCACGCCTATCTGACCGGCGTCACCGGCGCGCCTGGCACGGGGAAGAGTATGCTGGTCGATCGCCTGGCCGCTTATTACCGCAAGCAGCAGGAATCTGTTGGTGTGGTGGCCGTCGATCCCACTAGCCCGTACTCCGGCGGGGCAATTCTTGGCGATCGCATTCGCATGCAGGGCCACGCCGGCGATGCCGGAATGTTTATTCGCTCCATGGCCACGCGAGGATTTCTTGGCGGCTTAGCCAGGACCACCGCTGAGGTAAGTCTTCTCCTTGATGCCGCGGGAAAAAACCAGGTGCTGATCGAAACCGTCGGCGTTGGTCAGGACGAAATCGACATCGTGCGTCTCGCCGATTGCGTAATCGTCGTGGTCGTGCCCGGACTGGGAGACGATATTCAGAACATGAAAGCCGGTTTGATGGAGATCGCGGATATCTTCGTCGTCAACAAAAGCGATCGCGAAGGCGCTGATCGCGTCGAGCAGCAATTAATCGCCATGCTTTCGCTCGTCATGCCGCAACATGGCTGGCATCCAGCGGTCGTGCGCACAGTTGCTGCGGAGAACAAAGGAATCGACGCACTGGCCGCGACGGTCGCGAAATTCCGGGAGCATTTCGCTTCACGTCCCGAGCGCCAGCAAAAACACGTGGAGCACTGGAAAAAGCGTCTCATTGAAATGGTAGATTCCAGGCTGCTGGAGCGCGCGCTTGGCGGCGCTGCCGGCGAAGCGCAGCTCGCGGCGCTCGCAGCCGCAGTCGCCGAGCGCCGCAAAGATCCGTTCACCGCCGTGCATGAAATCCTGGCAAGGAGCGGCCTCGATGTTTGAAGCCACCGTTGATGCGCTTCGGTGATATCGAGGTACTTTCCATTCACGGCGGAACTTTTTATCTCGATGGCGGCGCTATGTTCGGCGTCGTACCCAAAACATTGTGGGATAAAAAAACTCCGGCCGATGAGCGCAATCGCATCCGCCTCGCCGCGAATTCCTTGCTTGTGCGAGCCAGCGGCAAACGTATTCTCGTGGAAACCGGCAACGGCACAAAATGGGAGCCTAAGCTTCGCAACATTTATGGCATTCAGGACGGCGATCCGTTGAAGGATTCGCTCGCTCGTGCGGGTGTCGCTTATGAAGACATCGATCTGGTCATAAACACGCATTTGCATTTCGATCACGCCGGCGGTAACACACGTTTCGTCGATGGCCGCGACGTTCCCGCTTTTCCAAATGCCACTTACATCGTGCAGCGGGGCGAGCTTGATCACGCCAACTACCCCACCGACCGCGACCGCGCCAGTTATTTTCCCGACCGGTTCGTGCCCATCACCGCAGCATCGCGATGGCAACTCGTGGATGGCGACGTGCAAATTCTTCCGGGCATCTCGGTCATGCGCATTCCCGGCCACAACGCCGATATTCAGGCGGTGAAAATATCCGGCGGAGGCAAATCCCTCTACTTCGTTGCGGATTTGCTTCCCACTCGCCATCATCTTCCGTTGCCGTGGATGACTGGGTACGATCTGTATCCCCTGCAGACGCTCGAAACCAAGCGCAAGCGCGTCGCGGAAATCGTACAGGAAGGCTCGATTGTTGCCTTTGGACACGATCCCGATTACCCGGCGGCAACGTTGCACGATCGCAATGGCAAAATTGAATTTGAACCCGTAGATCTGAACGCCTGATTCAGGAGAGCACCCGCATGGCAGTGCAGAAGAGCAAATCCGCGAAAAGCGCCACAGTCATCGCAAGCGCAAAAAGCGCTACTAAGGCCACAAGCGCATCGCAAGCAACCGTCGGCATTATCGGTGGAAGCGGTCTTTATTCCATGGTGGGCCTGACCGACACGCGCGAAGTGCGCATGAAGACGCCGTTTGGCGAGCCTTCCGACGCCATCGTGCTTGGCATCCTGGAAGGGAAGCGTGTGGCATTTCTCGCCCGCCATGGCCACGGGCACAGAATTCTGCCAGGTGAAATTAATTATCGCGCCAATATCTATGCCATGAAACTGTTGGGCGTCGAGCGGCTGATTTCCGTCAGCGCAGTAGGTTCGTTGCAGGAAGATTTACGCCCCGGAGAATTCCTGGTCCCCGATCAATTTGTGGACCGCACCAGGCATCGCATCTCTACTTTCTTTGGCGACGGGCTCGTTGCTCACGTTTCTTTCGCGCATCCAACTTGCGCGCAGATTTCTTCGGTTCTCGCCGATGCCAGCGTGCATTGCGGAGTGCTGGTTCATCGCCGCGGCACGTATATCTGCATGGAAGGTCCGCAGTTCTCCACGCTCGCGGAGGCGCACATGCATCGCCAATTGCGTTTTGAAGTCATCGGCATGACCAACGTGACCGAAGCGAAGCTCGCGCGTGAAGCGGAACTCTGCTACGCCACTATCGCCATGATCACCGATTACGACTGCTGGCATCCGGAACACGAATCGGTCACCGCGTCGCAGATTATCGCCACATTGAATCAGAATGCGGAAAACGCGCAGCGCGTTCTGCGCGAAGCTGTGCGTGCGATCCCGGATAGCCGTTCCTGCACCTGCGGCGCTGCGCTGCAGCACGCCCTGATCACCGATATGAAGCTGGTTCCCACGGCTACGAAAAAACGGCTTGCCGCCATCATCGGCAAATATATTTCCTAGGAGAAAACTGTGTCCCTATTGGTCGTTGGTTCGGTGGCATTCGATGCGTTGGAGAGTCCCTACGGCAAAGTGGATCGTGCCTTGGGCGGAGCCGCCACATACTTTGCCGTCGCTGCGAGTCATTTCACGCACGTCAACCTTGTCGCCATCGTTGGAGACGATTTTACTTCGCGGGATGCGGAAATTTTTCGCGGCCGCACCATCGATACCGAAGGATTGGAGCGCGCGGCGGGCAAAACTTTCTTCTGGTCCGGACGCTATTCCGAGAACTTGAACGAGCGTATTACCCTCGTAACGGACCTGAACGTTTTTGCCGACTTCAAGCCCAAGCTTCCGGAAAAATACCGCCAGTCCAAACACGTTTTTCTTGCGAACATTGCTCCCGACCTGCAACGCGATGTTTTGCAGCAGGTCAAGAATCGGCCCAAACTCGTCGCTCTCGACACCATGAATTATTGGATTGAGCGCAGCAATGACGAGCTGCGTGAAACCTTGAAGCACGTTGATATTTTGATGATCAACGATTCCGAGACTCGCCAGTTGTCCAGCGAGCACAATCTTTTGCGCGCCGCACGGCACATTTTTAAGATGGGCCCGTCTACGCTGGTCGTGAAACGCGGCGAATACGGCGCGATGATGGTGGATAAGCGCGGCGTGTTTTGCGTTCCGGCGTTTCCGCTGGAAGAACCGCACGATCCCACCGGCGCCGGTGACAGTTTTGCCGGCGGATTTATGGGTTATCTCGCCGGCGCTGGCCAGAAAAACGATGCGGCCCTGCGCCGCGCCATGGTTTACGGCTCCGTCCTCGGCAGCTTTGCGGTGGAAAACTTTGGCCTCGACCGCCTCCGCACGCTGAAGCGCAGCGAGATACACGCCAGAGCACGCCACTTCGCGAAACTGACGCAATTCAAGCTGTAAAATGTAAACTTCTTTAGGGCTCCGCATTCACACGTGAAAGCATGATTCCTCTCAATAGTATCGTCGCGCGCTTGCTATGGGCTGCGCTGCTGGGTGGTGTGATCGGCGTGGAGCGCAGTGTGCGCCGCCGTCCCGCAGGCGTACGCACCAGTTTGTGTGTTTCGGTGGGCGCAGCGTTTTTCACCATTTTGTCGGTCGAAATTGCCCGGCGGACTGGCGACGCCAGCACTACCCGCATCGCTTCGAATATCGTGCAGGGAATTGGTTTTCTTGGCGCAGGCGTAATACTTCGCGAACGAGGCAGCGTCACCGGATTGACCACAGCGGCCACAACGTTCGTCGTCGCGTCGCTTGGCATGGGCGCCGGTGCAGGTTTGTTTCGCGCGTCGGGTTTCGCGTGCCTGCTGGTATTGGCTGCTTTGGTTTTCCTGGTCTACGTCGAAAATTGGTTCAACCTGAAACCGCGCTACATGCTGTTCCGCATTTCCACCGACAATAAAGTGGATTTGGTTCCGGAGGTTCATCGGTTGTTCGCCGACATAGGAATCGCGTTGGATAATTTCCAGGTATCCATGACCGGCGAGAAGAATCTGATTCAGTTCGACGCCGATATCAGCCATCGCAAGCAGGAAAAGATTTTTGTTGCGCTAACTCGTCCGGGAATCACCTGCGAAATGCTTCCCGTGGAAAGGCAGCACGAATGAGTCCCGGCGCTCGCGGTGTGCCCATTGCTGGCCAAATGCCGGGTCTCGGTGAAGCTGTCGCGGTTCACAAACCGCGCGCTGTCACCGGAAAAACTGTGGTGATGCCATTCGCTCCCGCGTCGCCGGCTGAGCCCGCAAAAATCGCGGCTGGAATCGCGGAATTGAAGCTACTTGGGTACCACGTGGGTGAAGCGGCGTTTTTTGCAAACGATGGCTATTTCGCAGGTGTGACCGCTAATCGCCGCGATGATTTTCTTCGCGCGCTTGAACGCTACGATGTCGGCGCTCTCGTCGGCGTTCGCGGCGGATACGGATCGAACTATCTGCTCGATAGCCTGCAGATTCCCGCGCCAGCCGGTCCAAAAATTATTTTGGGATTCAGCGATCTTACTTCGCTGCAGATTTATTTGTGGCAACGCGCGCGCTGGATCACATTTTACGGGCCGATGCTCGCTGCCGGTTTCGATGCTGGCGCCGGCGCGGCGAAGGGCTACGATCAAAAATCACTGCTTTCCGCCCTGCAAACGACCGCTGGCGGCTGGAAGCTTAGCCTTCAAGGCCAAGTTATAAATCCAGGTGACGCCGAGGGCCGATTGCTCGGAGGATGCCTCACTCTAATCGAAACAACTTTAGGTACTCCGTGGGAACTGGAAACCGACCACGCGATTCTGATTCTCGAAGATCGCGGCATGAAACCCTGGCAGGTTGACCGTGCGTTGATGCACCTGCTGCAAGCGCGAAAATTGCAAGGCCTTCGCGGAATTGTGCTCGGCGATTTCCCGGAGTGCGAGCCTGCCATTGCCGGCAGCCCCACGGTTCTTGATGTGTGCCATCGAATTCTTTCGCCTCTCGGCGTGCCGGTTATTTTCGGCGCGCCTGTCGGTCACACCGTGCGTCCAATGCTGACGTTGCCGTTGGGCGTGAACGTGCATTTATCTGCCAAAGGAGAAGGCGTGCTCGAGATTCTCGAACCCGCCGTGGTCGCATGAGCGAATCCCGACACGTGCATGTAATTGGAATTGGCGGCTCGGCCATGGCGCCGCTTGCCGGAATGCTTCGCGAGCGCGGCTTCCGCGTCACTGGCTCGGACTCCGGAGTGTACCCTCCCGCTTCCACGTTACTTGGCAGCCTTGGGATCTCGTTCTTCCACTCTTTCGATGCCGCAAATTTGCAGCCCGCGCCCGATCTGGTAATCGTCGGCAACATCATCGCGCGCGGGAATCCCGAACTGGAAGAAGTGCTCGACCGCAAAATCCCGTATCGCTCCATGCCGGAAATTCTCGAAGAAATATTTCTGCCCGGCCGGCATTCCATCGTCGTGAGCGGAACGCACGGCAAGACCACAACCACCGCCATGCTTGCGTGGATTTTCCAAACGGCTGGCAAAAATCCAAATTTTCTGGTGGGCGGGGTAGCGGAGAATTTTGGCAAAAGCTATGGACTCGGCGGTGGCGAGGAATTTATTCTCGAAGGCGACGAATATGAAACCGCGTTCTGGGATCGCGGCCCCAAATTCTTTCATTATCATCCCGACGATTTGATAATCACTTCGCTGGAATACGACCACGCGGACATTTACCCCGATTTTGCCACTTACGAACTGGCGTTTACGCGCCTCGTGAATCTTGTGCCGAGGCGAGGAAGAGCCATCATCTGGGGTGACACCGCCGATTCCGGCCCTGCTCTGCGCCGCGCCGCGAAAAAAGCCCTGTGCAAGGTGGGAACGTACGGCTTCTCCGAAGCCAACGATTGGATCGCCAGCGGCTTGGTGATCGAAAACGAAACCGTCCGTTTCAAGGTTACGCATCACGGCAAGTTGTTCGGTGAGTTCCAATTGGCCGCCACCGGCCGCCACAATGTTCTGAATGCCGTGTCCGCGATCGTTGTTGCGCAAGGCCGCGGTATCGAGTCAGCGGCCATCGCCAAGGCGCTGAAAACTTTTCGCAGCGTCAAGCGTCGCATGGATGTGAAAGGTGAATTCGACGGCGTTCTGCTTGTCGATGATTTCGCGCATCATCCCACGGCCGTAAAAGCCACCATCGATGCCGCGCGCGGTCGCTGGCCGGGTCGCCGGTTGTGGGCCATTCTCGAGCCGCGCTCCAATTCCATGCGGCGCAAAATCTTTCAGGAAACTTTGCCACAGGCGCTGGCCAAGGCCGACCGTGTTGTGCTGGGCGGCGTGTTTCGTTCCAACCAACTTGGTGACGAAAATCGTCTCGATCCAGAAACTGTTGCGCAAAATATCCAGTCGCTTGGGAAAGAAGCCCGCGTCTTCGGGAGTAGCGGCGAAATCGCAGCCACGTTGGCCAATGAATCCGAACCCGGTGACATCTTGTTGGTCATGTCCAATGGCAGTTTTGACGGTTTGTGCGACAAACTGATGAAAAAGCTCGCCGATCGTGTTCCACAGCCGTCCGAGGCCTCCGGCAGGTGATTCTTTTCTTTCGTAGAAAATCATCTCTCCGTTTACTGTACGGCATTTTAGTTGCGGTCAGCTTTTGTTCGTCGCTTCACGCAACCATTCGGTACGACGTTTCCCTGGCACATCCCGAGCAGCATTTACTTCACGTGACGATGACCATTCCCAGCATCTCCGATCACGTCGACATTCAAATGCCGGCTTGGAATGCGCTGTATCAGATTCGCGACTTCAGCGCACACGTGCAACGTGTTGAAGCGTCGGCAACGGAATCTCGCTCAGCCGAAAGCGGCGTCGCACAGCCGGCGCGAACTGTTGCCATCGAAAAACTCGACAAACAAACTTGGCGCATTGCCGCGCGTGGAACCGTCACTGTTCGCTACGGCACGTACTGGGATGAGCCAGGCCCTTTCGCCACGCAGCTCAATCAGGAGCACGCTTTCATCAACCCCGCGATGATTTTGATGTACGTGATTGATCGTCGCTCAGAACCTGTGCAACTTAATTTCCCCGACGTTCCGGAATCGTGGCAGGCAACCGGCCCCGGAATTCAGACCATTGAAACTATGGGTGGCGCCCGCAATTTCAGTTCCGAATTCGCCAATTACGATCTACTCGCCGATGCGCCCATTGAAGCCGGGAAGTTTGAAGAATTTCGTTTAGAAGGCATTAAGCCCGAAATCTGGGTGGTGATTCACGGCGACAACTGGAAGCGAAAGCAAGTTGAGAGCGACCTGAAGCGCATCTGCGAGTACGAACTAAAGCTGATGCAAAACGCGCCCTTCGCACGCTATACGTTTATTCCTGTCTCTTATACACAT
>CAXMLS010000466.1:0-4976 GCA_964194235.1 uncultured bacterium
GATGTGTATAAGAGACAGATACTAGTGTCTTCGTGAATCCCCCAGCCAATATCGTTCTGATTTCCACCTACGAGCTTGGGCGCCAGCCTTTTGGCCTCGTTTCGCCCGCGGCTTGGCTGCGCAATCGCGGCCACAGCGTCATTTGCATGGATTTGGCGCGGCAGACGCTTGATGAGTCGGCGGCCAAAACCGCCGACCTCATCGCCATTTATCTGCCGATGCACACCGCGACACGGCTGGCCGCGCAGTTGCTTCCCACTTTGCACGCGCTAAATCCTCACGCGCATTTTTGCTGTTATGGATTGTACGCACCGATGAATGCAGCGTACCTGCGAAGCCTGGGAGTCAGTACTATTCTTGGCGGAGAATTTGAGAATGGCCTCACCCACCTCGTCGATCGTCTGGCCAGAACAAATGGGAGTGCGAGCGCCCAATCTTCCCAGGAAGAATCGCTGATCTCCCTTGAGCGCCTTCCTTTTGAAGTACCCGACCGTACGGACCTGCCGGCATTGCAGAAGTACGCACATCTGGTGATTCCCGGCGGGGGCTATCGCATCGTCGGGTCCACGGAAGCCAGTCGCGGCTGTAAACATCTTTGCCGCCATTGTCCGATTGTGCCGGTTTACAACGGTGTTTTCCGTATCGTGCCGCGCGAAATCGTGATGGAAGATATTCGGCGGCAAGTCGCGGCGGGCGCGCAGCACATTACATTTGGCGATCCAGATTTTTTCAATGGCATCGGCCACGCGATTCCGTTGATCGAGCAATTTCACCGCGAGTTTCCTGACCTCACCTACGACGTCACCATTAAAATCGAGCACCTCAGAAAATACGAAGATCAGCTTGCGAAACTGAAACAGACCGGCTGCCTCTTTGTGATTAGCGCTGTCGAATCGGTCGATGACATGGTGCTGGCCGCGTTGGATAAGGGCCATACGCGCGCCGATTTTCTGCATGTGGCGG
The DNA here is from genome assembly GCA_964194235.1 of uncultured bacterium. Classification (GTDB taxonomy): domain Bacteria; phylum Acidobacteriota; class Terriglobia; order Acidiferrales; family UBA7541; genus Acidiferrum. The sequence goes on from CAXMLS010000466.1 coordinate 964, forward strand.
CAAAATTTAGCGCGCTGGACCTGACGCTGCATCCTACATTCGTTCCATTTACGCCCTGGACGACGGCAGAGAGCTACCTGGATTTGCTGCGCGTTCTCCATGATGAAGCGCTAACGGAAAATGTTGCGCCGATTCAGTTAGGCATTCGTCTGCTGATACCTGAGGGTTCGCGCATGCTGGAATTGCCGGATATCCAACGTATCGTCGGGCCGTTTGATCCACAATCTCTGGTTTATCCGTGGAAAAATGCTGATCCGCGGGTGGACGCGCTCAGTGAGACGGTGCAGCAAATCGCTTCGGCCGCGGACCTCGAGAAACAAACCCGCGTTGTAGCGTTCGGACGCATCTGGCAAGCCGCGCATCGAGCCGCCGGCATTCAACCGCCTCAAATTGTGCCGAGCCAAAATCCTCGCGCTGTGCCATTTCTCAGCGAGCCTTGGTACTGCTGCGCGGAGCCGACGGCCGATCAATTAGTTTCCATTGGCGGGCCAAGGCCGCCGGCGAGCGCTGCGTCAGTTTCGGCGGACAGCTTCATCTGATCGGTTTTGCCCGATGCGACTTCTCCGACGGTCGAAAGATAATTCAGCATGGAAAATTCCTCTAAACGACTGCTGCTCTTCACCAACAAACTAGGCTACCAGACGCGCAGCTTCGAAGAAGCTGCACAAAAACTCAGCGTCGAGATCACCTACGTCAGTGATCGCTGCCATAAGTTGGAAGACCCCTGGGGCGATCGCGCCATTCCGGTTCACTTCGAAGCGCCGCAAGCCGCAGCTGCCACGATCATCGACATATTGGAGGGCAAAAAAATCGATGGAATCCTCGCGCTGGGGGATCGCCCCGTCGTCGCCGCCGCCTATGCCGCGCGCGACCTGGGAATTCCGTACAATCATCCCACCGCGGTCGAAGCGTGCCGCTCGAAATTGCGAATGCGGGAAGTCTTCCGCGAAGCAGACTTGCGAAACCCATGGTTTCGCACCATCAACCTCACGCCCTTGCCCGAGCCCGCGCTTCTTGGAATTTCGTATCCATGCGTGCTGAAGCCGCTGTCGCTGTCCGCCAGTCAAGGTGTCGTGCGCGCAAATAATCGCGAAGAATTTGTCGCGGCCTCACAGCGCATTCGCCAACTGCTCGAATCGCCGGAAGTTCGCGCTACACGCGAAACAAATCTTGATCAAATCCTGGTGGAAGGCTATATCCCCGGCAGGGAAGTGGCGCTCGAAGGTCTCATGACCGAAGGTATTTTTCGCACACTGGCCATCTTTGATAAACCCGATCTGCTCGAAGGACCGTTTTTCGAAGAAAGCATTTACGTAACACCGTCGTCGTTGCCGGAATCACAACAACACGCCATTGAATCGTGTGCTAGGGAATCGGCCATCGTCATTGGTCTGACGCATGGTCCCGTGCATGCCGAATTTCGCGTTAATGATGACGGCATCTGGCCGCTGGAAATTGCCGCTCGCCCAATCGGTGGTCTGTGCGCTCGCGCCCTTCGTTTTAAGAATGATGCTAGATCTTCAGGTATTTCCTCTCAATTTTCGGCCGATGCATCACGCGCCTATATAAAGGATAGGCAAGACAGCATTGGCCTGGAGGAACTGCTACTCCGGCACGCCGTAAACTTTCCCGTAAGTGACTGGACTCGTGAGGCTTCTGCATCTGGAGTGATGATGATTCCCGTGCCGCACAGTGGAACGTTCGAGCGTGTGGAGGGAGAGCACACCGCGCGCACAACGCCGGGAATCACGGATATGCTGATCACCGCCAGGCTGCACGATTACGTTGCGGCGTGGCCGGAGGGCGCAAGCTATCTGGGATTCTTATTTTCAAAAGCAGAAACACCGAAAGAAGCGGAAGAAGCGTTGCGCTGTGCACACAAGGAATTACGTTTTACGCTAATCGCTCGTCTACCGGTGCAACATCCCACCCGCCATGTGTCCCAAAATCCCGCCGATAATTCGCCCGGCTCTCGAAACTAGCCGCAGACCAGCGCCGAAAATTAACTCTTCGCTTTCGGCGGAACGTAACCTTCGGGCAGCTTCGATCCTTCCCCAAAGAAAAATTGTTCCATTTGTTCTTCCATAATTTTTTGCGAATTCGCATCCAGCGGATTGAGCCGGTATTCATTCATGACCATCTTGGAATGTTCCAGCCATAGCTTCCAGGCGTCTTTCGATACGCTGTCATAAACGCGTTTGCCAATCTCGCCTCTCCACGGGATGCGGTCCAGACCCGGCAACTCTTTATTAAATTTGACGCAGTGCACCATTCGCGTGCCTGGCTGGGCCCCTTCGTTCGCCGACGGCGTAGAGCCGGAAGTTTCATTTGCCATGACTGATCTCCTGGAAAGGCTTCCTTTTGACCTTACTTCAACGCTGCGTAAAATTCTAGTCGCCTCAAAGCGCGATGGACCGTGCCGAATCTCATTTATTGGGTGGTATGTTAACGTGTCTGTAACACTGCGTACATACTCGCCGTGTACGCCACGCCCACGGAGGCGCTGTTGCCGTTACCAGTGCAGAAGGTGTATCCAGGTTCGCTCGCGGACGCGTGCCGTAGTGAGTTGCAGGCGCTTGAAGCCCAAAACGTCATCACGCGTCTTTGGGATCAAGACAGTTCTCTCTGGCCGGCCGAAGAACACCAACTCCAATCGATAAAAAACAACTTGCGGTGGCTTGCTTTGCCATCGCAAATGGAAGCCTACATCGCTAAGGTTACCGCGCGTGCGGCCGCGATTCGCGATGAAGGAATGGACCACATCGTGTTTGTGGCTATGGGCGGCTCCAATCTCGCTGCTGCTGCGGTCTTAAGAATGGCAGAAGCAAAATTGGGGAAAGCTGCTTTTCTGTTGGATACCACCGATCCCGATGCACTTCGCGAACTGGAATCTACCTTACCCTTCGAGCGCACCCTGTTCGTTTTCGCTGGAAAATCCGGTAAACGCATCGAGACTCATGCGCTGCTCTTGTATTTCCTGTCCAAACTCAAAGCCTTAGGTGTGTTGTCAATTGGACTGCACTTTGTCGCGTTCACGGAAGAAGGTTCCTACCTGGCAAGTCTCGCCAGAGAATACAGGTTCCGCGATATTTTTTTCGACCCGCCCGGCATTGTTAGCCGTTTTTCTGGTCTGATTCACTTCAGTCTTTTGCTCGCCGCCGTGTGCGGTATCGACCAATCCGAAATCATCGCCCACGTACTGGCGATGAAAGAAGCCTGTGGTCCCTCGGAGGACATTTCGTCCAATCCCGCCGCGCAGCTTGGTTCGTTTCTCGCGGCTGGAGAACGGCAAGGATTGAACCGCCTCGTTATTTTGACGGGCCATGAGCTTACTTATTTCGCCTATCGTGTCGCCCCAGTTGGTTGGCACAAGTACCAGCGACGACGATCGCGGGCTGATTCCCATTTTTGAACAGTCGTGCTATCCGATTAAAACGCTTCAGACAAAATGCCTGGTGGTTATTTTTACGCTTAAGGACCGTGTAGAGGGTCAGCCGAATCAGGCCGCAGAGTTGCGTGAATTGGGGATCCCGCTTGTAGAAATCGAATTAGCGGGTGTCACGGACTTTGTCGCTGAGATCTTCAAATGGGAAATTGCCACGGCTCTCGCTTGTGTGCCACTTGGATTAAATCCCTTTCGCGAAGCCGACAATCAGAGCAGGTTAAGGATTCCCACGGAGCCATTGGAAAATATTGCCAATAAACGCGATTCCCTCCTCCCGGTGGTGCGTATACGTGAAAACGGTCTCGCTCTGTACATGGAAGGGCAAACCAGGCGCGAACTTTCCACTTTAGGTTTACGCGATGCGTTGCGCACGTTTCTGGAACTGCGGAACTCAGACAGCTATATCGCGATATTTCCGTTCTTTAAACCCAGCGAAAGCGATGTGAATACACTCCGAACGCTCCGCGATTTTATGAGCCACACTCTGGAAATGCCCGTACAGGTGTCCACCGGCCCGCGTTATTTGCACGCGCTTGGCACGATGTATAAGCTGTCTCTTATACACATC
>CAXMLS010000467.1:0-6757 GCA_964194235.1 uncultured bacterium
ATGTGTATAAGAGACAGGTGCAATACCATGCCGCCGATTAATTGCACATCGAAATGGCGCATGTTAAGGAAGCGCCAACCTGCTTCGCGCACCAGCGCGAACGCCGGGACAATAGCCGGCTCAAAAGCGCGCTGCATCAGTTCCCGGAAAGTGGGTTCGGAGGGATCGGCGTCCTTAAGGCGCCCCTGAACCTGGCTCTTCAGCTCGGCGAAGCGCAACTTTAGGTCCTCATCGCTGAGGGCCTTCATTTCAACTTCAAGCGCGTTGATGGAGACTATAACCGGCTGCAACTTTTTTACATCGCGCTCGTGCTTGGTGCCGATAAATCGCGCGACGACTCTATCGAGTATTTGAGCTGCTTCCATGAATTGGTTGCCGTTTCCGTGACGGTCTTTGGAGTGCAGGGTCTGAACAGAGCGCTGCACCAGTCTGTGCGTAACATCTTATTCTAACTGGTTGGATGCATTCCCGCCAAGAAGCGGCGCATGTTGCCAGATTACGATTCGACGAAGTAGCTAACCGAAATTAAGGCTGAGGCCAATCAGCGGGCGGGCGGTTTACCGACCAGAACTCGGGAGCGGGGCGCGTAAACTGGATGCCGACTCTAGTCAGGCCAGCGTGGGGCTGACCGACGTAGGCAACGTGGCCTTCACATTCGTCCCAATTCTTGCGATTCATGAGCAATAGTTTTTGTCCGATAATCACCGGCGTTTTGAGTGTCAACAGCACGCCGTGGGCGCTGACGCTAAGCGTGAAAGTTTCCTCGCGAAAATTCTTTTTATCCTGAGACTGCCCCTGAACCACGAGCGCAACGTCCAGGGAAATGCGGCGACTGCGCCTCTCGGCGCTTTCAGTAGATGGCACGGATGCAGTCGGCTGGGACGCAGTGTGTGCAAGGAGCATTGGGCACCTGACGACATACTCTAAGATAAAAAACGGAATCTCTTTTTATATTAAAACTTCTTCGATTCACGCCTAGATTACCGAATAGAGAGCTAGAATTCTACTGTTCTATAGGACAAATGTAAGGAAATGATCATGATGCGTTATTTTTGCGACCGCAACTGCCAGACTATCGGGTTCTGCGGCTGGCACGCTTCCCTGCTGTCTGGGCTGGACCCTCAGCGGGCAACAAAGCTGTTTACCGCCGAAGCAGGTGTGGAAGGTCCGTCTTCGCTGAGCGCCGGGACGCGGGTGAGTTTGCCCGCCAGCAGGCGGCGGTACTTGGTGCGCTCGTCCAGATTCATGTCAACAATCTCAAAAGCCATGTCCTGCGCGCGGTAGTCGCGCATCAGCGCGGTGGCATGCAGGCTGCGTAGCCCGAGCTGCAGCTTCAATTGCACTTGCGTCCCCGGCGCCAGATGGCGATTGATGGCCGCAACGCCTCCCGTGAGACTGGCGGTCTTAATTTCCAGGCGGCAGTTCTCTTTCAAGTTCGTGCTGACGGCCGTGAGCGGTTTCCTGAGCCGCACGCGGGTGTGCCTGCGCTGGCGAACAAATTTAGAATTAGCGAGCACCGTCAATGGCGCTAGCGTTAAATCTTCATTCTCAATGCCGCTCTTCGGCAAAAAGTCTTGCGCCCAAGCGAGGTCAAGTTTTTCCAGTGCTTGCAGTGCCGCGATGCGCAGTTCCTGTGGATGAATCCAGCCAAAAGTTTTTTCCCCCGCAGCGATGCGTTTCAATGCAGCGATGGATTCAGACGCAGAAATTCGGCCGAGCGCTTCGATGGCTTTTACGCGCAAATATGGGCCGGCTCCGATGGGCAAGTCACCATCCACGATGGTGAGCAATCGGCTCAGCGCATCGCGGCTGGCGGTGACTCCAATTTCATCGATCACCAGTGGCATCACCAAAGGATCCACGCGATCGAGAAGATCAAGCAAAATCCCGCAACGGCCTGGCGCGGCACTGGCCGAAATTTGGCGCACGATGCGATCCTGTGAATTTCGCGGAAACTCCCGGATGCGCCCGGGTAGAAATACTTGTACCGCTTCAGGGTCCAGTTTGCTGAGCAAGCCCGCAATTTCAACGGCTTCCACGACCGGCCCGCCGCGCAGGTTACTGCGCAAATATTGCAAACCTTCTTCGCCAAGATCAGCAGCAAGATTCGCAACGTTCTCGGCGTCTTCCCGATGACTGCAACGATTGAAACGCGAAGCCAGCTGCTCCATGGCGGCTTGCGGCAAAAGTTTCAGTACCGCAGTAAGACCGGCGGCGACCTGGCGAGCACGCAAAGCTTCGTCCACAAATTCCGGCACGCGCTCTTCGATGCCCATCTTCCCGCGGAGACTGCGCGCTATTCCGGGACGCTGCGTTTCGACCCCGGCGATTAAATCGAGTGCCTGCTCCATCGCAGGGAAAGCTCGGCTGGCGGCGGCTTCCTGGCTGAGGCGTACGAATGCGGCGCTGACCACACCTTGCACTTCGGAATCATGCTCGACGCTGAGACGCAGGCCCACGTGACGCAGCGCTTCGCCAAGCAAACGGGGATCCGCCTTGGCGTACAGTCCGGCCATTTCCGCCAGGCCTATCGCAGTTTTCTTGCGTGCATCCGGCTCTTCGCTGTCCGCGCACGAAGCGTAATTTTGCAGGATGCTAATGGCTTCCGCGACGTTTCCTTTTGCGATCAGTTCACTGACGCACGATTGCACGTTGCGCGGCGGAATGCACCAGGCTTCCTCACTTAGCAGGACGCTTTGCTTCGCGCTGTCCGGAACGGCCGCCCAGAACTGGCGATCTAGAATTTCGCGGTGCGATTCGACCAGAATGCCCGCGTCCGTCATGGTGTTTTCGTGAGTACCTAATATCTTGCGGAGATTTTCAATCTCCTGATTCATGCGATCGAGCATCTGGCGGACTGCGTTGACCTTCACGTCGCCGTGCTCGAATTGCTCCAGCGCAAAACGAATCGCAAGATGCTCGGCCAATTGCAGCAGCATGGATTCATCCGGCTTCGCTTGCGGCGCCTGAGCCGCGAGTCCGGCGAGGGCCTGACGAAGCGTGATTTGCGCGTTATCCGGCAGTTGCGCGACCTGTTGTTGCAGTGCCCCGGCACCCCCAATACCGCCCTGACCAGCGGCGATCTTTCCGAAGCTGGTCAGGGCGCCAAGAATTCCGTATATCTCCTCTTCGCTGGGCTCCGCAGAGTAGCTGGGAACGAGGCCCTCGGGAATAGCTGAGCCAGCGGGCAGCCAGTAGCCGCCGGCGTCGCCACCGGTAGATGACGCGGGTAAAAAATTACCAGACGCGATGGAAGAGGAACGTCCGGTCCTGGCGGACGCTGAATGTGGCGCTCCGAAACCGCCGGGAAGTGTTCCCGGTCCAGTGGCCCCTGGTCCGGTTGATTCCGAGCCCCCCGACTCTGAACCGACTGTGCCGGCGCCTGCATCGGAATGCGATCCCTGCGCTGCAGCAATTAATTCCAATAACTTTTTGGGGTCGTTCAACCACTGCTTGAGCTGATCGCGATTATGATCGCCCAGTGAAGCGGCAGCGAGTTGCGCAGCCACGCTGGCATCTTTCAATCGCGCGTCCGTAGCGATGAAACAAATTTCGTTAATGCGGATTCCGCGAGCTCCTTCGAGCGCCGCCTTCAATTGCGTCGCCAACTCGGCGGGCTTGGATTTTCCCGTGGGAAAAGCTTGCACGAATCGCCGCAACTCGTCCTGCGTGACGATGGGGAGAAATTGCACACTGGCAAGGCCTGCCGCTGAAAGCAATTGCGCAAACTGCCTCTCCGCATACGAGCCTTCGAGAGGAACACCATCGAGCAATAGCTGTGAACCTGTGGCTCCGAGGAGCATCCCGGATTCCGACCCGCCGGGGATGGCTGCCTGGAGCTCACGCCAGGCAGTATCAAAGTGCTCGACTGTACGAGCATGGACGTGACCGTAGAGGCGTGCGAATTTCAGCAGGATGTTCAAGCTGCGAACAAAGGCGCGGGCAGAGGCTGAATGGGGATCACGTTTCATGCCGTGTTGGTGAGCTCCGCAATAGGACTAACTATCTAGTACGCTATGTTCCTGAACGGTCCACGGCAATGGTACAGAGGTCCTATGTGCCCAGCAGGTCAAGTAGAGGGCAGGTTGGTCCGCCAACCGAAAGTCGAAGTTTCTTGGTAGCCACATCGAAATCGGTTCTTTATGGCGTGGTTAGCTTGGGGCGTTTAGCTTTTGACGGCAACGCGCCCGCGGCGGCGGGCCCGGTTTATGGCAGCAGCCGACAGGGGCAACGAGCCCAGTTCGAGCAACGATTTTCTAAGGCGCGAGCGATCTTCCATGTCCATTTCCACAAATTCAAACGCCATAGCCTGGGGGCGCGCGCCGCGCACAATCGCATGCGCTTTGATGTGCCTGACGCCTTGCGAAACTTTTAGAGTCAGAAGTGTGCCGGGCGCCATATGGCGTTCCGCGGAGCCGATTCCTCCGCCAAGATTCAGTTCGGGGATGGTTAACTTAAAGTTGTCATGAAGATTGGTGGTGGTCATTACGATGCTTTGCGAAAGCTTTAATCGCGCATAACGCCGCTGTCGAATGATGGACGGGTTGGGCTCCGGATCGCTAGGCTCGAGCGCTAGATCCCTGCGATCAAGGCCACTGCTCGCAAGTTTTTGCGTGGCAACTGGCGGGTCTATCAGCAGGAACGCTTGCGCAGCCGCAATACGAAGCTCGCTTGGATAACTCCAGCGCCAAAGCTGTCGAGCTTCTAAAATGCGCTGCAACGAGCCGCTGGCCCCTGAGGCGCGCAAACGTCCAAGAGCTTCGACAGCTTTGACCCGCGCGAAACCTGGAGTTTCTTCATCGTCGACGAGACGCACGAGCATCGGGATGCACTCCGGGCGCCCAGTCATACCCATTTCGTCGATGGCCAGTGGCCGAATCATCACGTCGAGAAACTCGTAAAGAGAAATCAGCAAACGGGCACGTTTTTCGGCAGGGACTGAAGCTAATTGCCGGACTGCGCGATCGTGGGCCGTTCTTGGCCATTGTTCCAGTCTACCGGGGAGCACCTGCTCAACGGTGTCCGGTGCTAACTGGGTGAGCAAGCCAATAACTTCGACGGCTTCGCCGGCGGGCGCCGTTTGCAACGTCTCGATCAATCGCTGAGCAGCCTCTTCGCCGAGGCCGCGCGCCATGTCCCCGAGGAGTTCGCAGTCCTCGCGAAAACCGCAATGCGCAAACCTGCTGGTCAGGTAGTGCAAAGTAGCCTGCGGCATCAACGCGAGAATATCGCTCATGCCATCGGGAAGCTGGCCTCCGCGCAGGGCTTCTTCCACAAACTCCGGCAGGCGTTCTTCGGCACCGATACGCGAACGCAGATTTTGCGTGGAACCGGGGCGCTGAGCTTCCACACTATCGAGTGAGGAGAGCGCCTGGTGAATAGCGGCGTAACAACGTTTTGCCGATGCCTCCTGGCTAAGCCGAACAAATGTGGCCGTGATGAGCATTTGCAGCTCGGGCTCGCGCTCGAGCGCTAGCTGCTTCCCAACTCGCCGGATGGCTTCCATCAGAGCGCTGCCATCTCCGCTGCCGTACAACTCGGCCAGATCAGAGAGACCAATGGCCGTGGTGCGACGCGCTTCGGGTGCTTCCATCGCGATGCACTCGGCATATTTCAATAGCACTTCGTTAACTGTCTTAAGTTCGCCGCGGCGCAACATATCTTCAAGGTATACGCGAATATTGCGGGGCGGAACGCACCAGGCTTCGTCGGAGGTCAGCACTTCTTTTTTGTTTTCTTCAGGCACCTGCTGCCAAAATTCCTGATCGAGGAGTTCGGTGTGCGACTGCACGGAGAGACCGGCGCTAGCCATCATTTCTTCCTGCGAGCCTAGAATTTTTCGTAGGCCTTCGATTTCCGCATTCATGCGATCGAGGAGTTGCTTTACAGCATTGACGCGTAATTCTCCGCGTTCGTAACTATCGAGTGCGAAGCGAATGGCCACGTGCTCTGCAAGCCTGAGCAGCATGGGTTGGTCCGCGCCTTCTGTGGGCGCCTGTGCGGCCAGACCGGCGAGGGCCTGCTGCAAGGTGTACTGCGCGCGCACGGGCATGGCGCTGAGCCGGGATTGAAATGTCGGCAGGTCGGGGCGCGCATCCGCCCCTTTGCGCGACTTGCCAAGTTGCGCGAATAGACTCAGCACGGAACGGATTTCTTCTTCGGGTACGCTGTAAGTTCCTTGAGCCTCACTCAGGCCGAAGGATCTGGAAAAGGATCCGCCGGATCCGCCTTCCGAGGATGCGGAAACTGTGCTCTTCAGCAAAGCCGAAGCGGCCGGCCATTTGCCTAAGGGGCGGTTTTCAGCTGGAGAAAAGTTACCGGCACCCGAAGGCCCACCAATGCCCCATACAGAGCCCGCAGCACCACCTCCTGAACCTGAGCCTCCGCTAGTGCCGCCACTACTTCCTCCTCCAGCGCCGCTTCCTTGAGTGCCGCCATTGCCTGTACTTCGGCCACCGCCAGGTCCCCACAGGTCGCCGGAGCCACTTGCTTCACCTCCGCCGCCACCCGTGCCGGATCCGCCTGAACCACCGCCACCACGCGAACTTTCGGCCGCCAAGATCATCTGCAGAAGCTTGTTGGGGTCGTCAAACACTCCCTGATACTTATCGCCCTGCGCACCGAGAATTTTGGCGGCGAGATTCGCTGCGGTCTTGATACCTGCGACCGAGGAATCTTCCGCGACGTAGCGGATCTGATTCACTTTAATGCCGGTTTCGCCCGCCATAGCGGTTTTAAGCCTGTCTCTTATACACAT